>NZ_JARDAL010000010.1:0-85020 GCF_048957595.1 Acinetobacter sp. AS5
AAAAAAAATGAGCGTATTGGCATACACTCATTTTTACTACATTTTTCTAATGTCTGCTTAACTGACTGGCATTACTCAACTGAGGGCTTTTTCATACCAGTCAGATTACTGGACTTCTTCGATCAGATTTTCGAGAGAGTCTACTCGATTTGGCTGAAGAGGCTGTTCTTGAGGTGCAGAACTTTCATCATCTGGTAAACGAATCGGTTGATCTGGTAAATCTTCAAAGTCAGTTTCTGTACGTTTCGGGACGACCACAGGTGCTGGACGGTAAAGTGCTGTCGCCAGAGGCGGAGAAGATGGATCATTCTGTGCTTCATCAGCCTGAACCACCTTGGTGCGATTTACCGGTGCCTTGGCATTGCGGTCTAAACGTACCCATGCTTCTGGCTGGCCTTTTAATGCCTTGCCCATAAAATCGGTCCAGATCGGTAGAGCTGCCACACCACCATATTCACGGCGACCTAAGGTGGTCGGCTGGTCAAAGCCCACCCAGGTCACGGTGACTAACTTGCCATTGAAGCCAGCAAACCAGGCATCTTTGGCATCGTTGGTGGTACCGGTCTTCCCGCCGATATCACTACGACCAATTCTTAATGCCGCACGACCGGTACCATGCTGAATCACATCACGCAAAATATTGGCCATGTCATAGGCAGAGCTAGATTTTAAAATACGCTGTGCCTGACGATAATTACTGTCTTCGGCAGAGACTTTAGGTGCAGCCTGTTTTTGCTCTAAAGTTGTATTGTTGATTGCAATTGCTTCGTCATCTGCGGTAATAGGGTCAGTGGCTTGAACTGATTCTTCTTTTTCATTAATACAGGAGATACAGGCATATTCAGGTTTAGCTTCAAAGATGGTATTGCCATAGGCATCTTCAATACGGGTAATAAAGTGCGGCTGGATTCGGTAACCGCCATTGGCAAAGGTGGCGTAGCCAGTCGCCATCTGAATCGGGAGGACCTGCGGGGTACCTAAGGCAATGGTATAGTTACGTGGAATCTGACTGTCCTGTAAACCAAAATCCATGAATAACTGACGTGTACGTTCAATCCCGACGGCCTGTAATAAGCGCACTGAGACTGTATTACGTGACAGATAAAGTGCACGGCGTAACGGGATCATACCCAGATAACGGCCATCCGAGTTACGTGGCGTCCATTTGCCAATGGTAATGGGTGCATCATTGACCATGGTATGTGGCGTCATGCCACGTTCTAAAGCCAGGGCATAAACAAAAGGCTTAATGGTAGAACCGGGTTGACGCCAGCCTTGGGTTGCACGGTTAAATTTCGACTGATAAAAATTATATCCCCCGACAATAGCCTCAATAGCACCATTATTTGGGTTAATGGCAATCAATTGTCCTTGTACATTGGGGATCTGCACCAATGACCAAGAGGTTTTATTTTCATTGGGTCTTAAACGAACAATGTCTTTGACTTTGACAATCTCGGACGCTTTGCTCGGTGCACCACCTACACTGTTGACGTTACGAAAGCGACGTGCCCAAGACATACCTGACCAGGGGACGGTCACGCTGCTTCCGTCCTGCATGAGTGCTTCAAAACTAGAATTACCCACCTGAGTCACTTGCGCGGGATAGGTATTGGCATAGGCACGGAACTTGTCGAGGGGTTGATCATTTGCTTCAGCACCACGCCAGCCATGTCGACGGTCATAAGCCTCTAAACCTTCTTGTACCGCTTGCTCCGCATAGGCCTGACGTTCACTATGGATGGTGGTATAGACTTTATAACCAGAATCTACCGCCTGTTCACCAAAATTTTGTACCAGTTCAGAGCGTACCATTTCACCGACATACGGGAATTTGTTTCGGGTACTCCGGTCAGGCATATCTAAATTTACCGGTTCAGCAATGGCTTGCTGATACTGGCTCTGGTTTAAATAGCCCAATTGCAGCATACGACCCAAGATCCAATTACGACGTTCCAGGGCGCGTTTGGGATTGGCCACCGGATTATATCGAGAAGGTGCTTTAGGCAGTCCAGAGATCATCGCCATTTGTGCAATTGAAAGCTCTTCTAAACTCTTGTTATAGTAAATTTTAGCTGCTGCTGCGATGCCGTAAGCATTTTTCCCCAGGAAAATTTTATTGACATACAGGGTCAGAATTTCTTCTTTACTTAAGCTTTGCTCAATTTTACGGGCCAGAAAAATTTCAGTCAGTTTGCGCTTCAGCGTCCGTTCAGGGCTAAGGTAATAGTTTTTTGCCACTTGCATGGTAATGGTCGAACCACCAGTCTGTACATCCGAGCCGGTCACCGTCTCACTGAGTGCGCGTCCCAAGCTTTTAAAGCTGATTCCGCTATGCTCAAAAAAGCTGGAATCTTCGGCGGCGAGGAAAGCATGAATAAACTCGGGCGGAATTTGTTCATATTTCACGGGAACAGAAAGCTTGCCTCCATATTCGGCAATTAATTCATTATCTGAACTAAAAACTTGTAAAGGCTTTAATAAAGGGGCCTTTTTAAGCGTAGACATTTCAGGCAAAGATGGGGCAATATAGAGATACATGCCATAGAAACCCATCGGAATTGAGATCAGTATAATGATAATGATCAAAAAAAATGGATGAACTAGGCCTGAACAAGATAGCTTTTTCATAACAAGTAAGTTTTAATAAGAGCTAATGGCGAACTAATTACCGGTCAGTATATCCTGTCGATATCCATATTGTTAGATGAGTTATTGTATCTATATAAAATTATAGACTGGACCAATTGGTAAGTTAGATTGAATTGGGGACAAAAAAATAATAGGAAGTGTATTGTGCGCAGGTTATATCGTAAACCAAATAAGGGGTTAATAGGAGTCGATATTAGTTCGACTTCTGTTAAGGTTTTAGAACTTTCTGTAAAAAGTGGCCGTTACTGGGTAGAGAGCTATGCTTTGATCCCATTATCGGAAAACAGTGTTGTTGAAAAAAACATTTTAAACCCAGAAGCAGTCGCTGATGCCCTTGGGCGTGCAATTAATTTGGGCAATACCCAGTCGAATCAGGCCGCTTTTGCAATTCCTACTTCAATGGTCATCACCAAAATCATTGAGATGGATGCAGACATGTCAGATGATGAACGTGAAGTTCAGATTCGTGAAGATGCGGAACAATACATTCCTTTTCCACTCGATGAAGCAAGTCTGGACTTTGAAGTTCTGCCAGACCGCCTTTCCAATCCGAACCGGGTCAATGTACTGCTGGTCGCTACCCGAATTGAAAATGTCGAAGCACGTTCTGAAGTTTTAGAGATTAGCAGCCTAACGCCTAAGATTGCAGATGTAGAAAGTTTTGCGCTGGAAAATGCCTTTAAAGTATTTTCGGATACTTTACCGATGGGGGTCAATACGGTTGGTATTTTAGACATTGGTCATAGTATGACGACCTTGTCGGTGATGCAGAACAACAAGATTATTTATACCCGTGAGCAGGTGTTTGGCGGTAAGCAATTAACTCAGGAAATTCAGAATCGTTATGGATTATCCTTTGAAGAAGCTGGGCGTGCTAAAAAAACCCGTGCCTTGCCGGATGATTATGATATTGAAGTCCTAGAACCATTTCTGGATGCTGTCGTACAACAGGCAGCCCGTTCATTACAATTCTTCTTTTCATCCTCTCAGTTCAATGAGATTGACCATATTTTACTGGCCGGCGGGAATGCCAATATTCCAGGTCTGGCAAAATTATTACAACAAAAACTCGGTTACCGTGTCACGATCGCGAATCCATTTTTACAAATGGGATTTTCTCCTCAAATTGATATTAAAAAAATCGAAAATGACGCGTCATCACTCATGGTTGCATGCGGTTTGGCATTAAGGAGTTTTGATTAATGGCAAGAATTAACTTACTTCCTTGGCGTGATGAGCTAAGAATTAAAAGAAATAATGAATTCGTGGCAATCTGCGTGGGGGCGCTTTTCTTGGGATTAGCGGCAGCGGGTTCAACCTGGTTTTATTATGATCACAAGCTTCAAGATCAGGAGCAGGCCAATCAGCTGATTCAAAGCACCAACCAGAATCTGGATGTGCAGTTAAAGGCGCTTGAAGGTTTGCAAGAACAGCGTAATGCGATTGTCGAACGAATGAAACTCATTCAAGGTTTACAAACCCAGCGTCCGATTGCGGTGCATTTGATTGATGAAATTGTACGGGTGACCCCAAGCAATATGTATATCACCAAATTCCAGCGTATCGGCGACAAGTTTACCATTGAAGGTCGGGCTGAAAGTCCAAATACGGTAGCAGAACTGCTCCGTAATCTGGAAGCTTCATCTTGGTATCGAAATGCCTTTATGAACGCTTTTCTAGTGGCTGAAGAAGTCAAAGAAAAGGCGCCGAGCTCGATTATTCCACGTGTGGAAGAGTCCTATGGTAGTTTTACCGTGACGGTAGATCTGGATCAGATCGCTCAGCCAGTACTTAACGAAGAACAACAAGCAGTCACTACAACTACGGGGGCATCATCATGAGTAATGAAGAATTCGATGAGTTCAGCCAGGATGTCGTCGCTGTACCCAAAAATAAAATGACTGTTGAAAAGTTTTTTCAGCAATTCAATACATTAGATCCAAATAACTATGGTAGCTGGCCTTTATCGGTCAAAATTACCTGCTGGATTTTTATTGTCGCACTGGCCTTTGCTGTGATTTACTTCGTTATGATCAGAAGCACGATTGAGTCAATTTCACAAGCCAGTGCCCAGGAACAAAACCTGCTGAATGAATTCCGTGAAAAAGAATCCAAATTACGCAACTTACAACAATATCAAATCCAGCTTCAGGAAATGGAAGCTCGTTTTAACCAGCAGTTAGAACAGTTACCGAAAGAAACTGAAATTCCGGGTCTGGTTGAAGATATTAACCTGAGCGGTGTGAATTCAGGCCTGAAGTTTAAAAATATCCGTCTGGAACCTGAAATTAAACAAGAGTTCTTTATTGAACAGCCGATTTCAATTGAAGCGACCGGCGATTATCATGCTTTTGGTTCCTTTGTGAGCAGTATTGCCGGCTTGTCGCGTATCGTTACACTACATGATTTCACCATTACCGGTACTGAAAACAAAGAGAAAAAATCTGAAATTCCGGTCATTGATTATGTGGTGAAAGCCAAAACTTATCGTTATGTCGGTAATGCGGATGGTGCTGCAGCGCAGCCTGCAGCTAATAGCACAACTCAGGGGGCGCAGTAATGAAGAATATTAAAATTACTTCGGCTTTAACACTTGGGTTTTTATTATTGGGATGTGATTCACGCATTGATGCAGTCAATCAGGAAATGGCCAATATTCGTAATCAGCCACCTTTGCCAATTGAACCTGCGCCTGATTTTATGCCAGTTGAAACCTTCAACTATGCAGCCCATCAGATCAAAAGTCCTTTTTTACCAAGCTCTTTGGCTGCTGAACTGAAAATTATGGCGGGGAAACGGGTTTATCCAAACCTATCACGTCAACTGCAACCGCTAGAAAGTTATCCGCTGGAAACATTGACCATGAAAGGCAGTATGCGCAATCAGGCAGGACAGATTCTGGCTTTAATCCAGACGCCTGATGGTGAGGTTGAGCGGATCCAACGTGGTAGCTATATGGGACTTAATCATGGTCGTGTGGTTGGAATTACACCAACACAGATCGATTTGATTGAGATTATTCCAGATGGCCGTGAGGGATATGTGGAACGTCCGCGAAGTCTGGTTCTTATCGGGCCGGCGCCATAAGTTTTAAAGGAATAACAATGAATAAGAGTATTAAAGAATTTATTTTTGGGGATGTTAATACAATGAATCGTGTGTTTCGTCAGTTTTCCATGGGTGCTGTTGCGATTGCGGTGATGCAAGCGGCCAGTGCGCAGGTTTCAATGACCAATGTAGTACCCATGCAGCTTCCTGGACAAGGAACTGAGATTCGGGTGATGTTCAATGGTTTGCCGCCACAACCACAAGCCTATCAATTAGAATCACCATCACGTTTGATTCTGGACTTTGATAAGGCACAACAGAATTTAAAACAAAGCAGTATTCCGGTGGCAACACGTGAAGCTAGTTCGGTAGATGTCACTTCGGATGCTCAGCGTGCACGTCTGACTGTAAATCTGACCGAGGCTGGAGCCTTTACGACTCGTGTAGAAGGTAATACCTTTATTCTTAAAATTAACTCGGCAACTCCTGTAGCCATAACTCAACCTGTGCAGCAACAGTCAGCTCAGGGTATTAGCAACATTGGTTTCCAGCGCGGTGCGCAAGGTGAAGGCCAGGTCGTTATTGATCTATTAGGGAATAATACTCCTGTTGATGTACAGCAGCAGGGTACCAAGGTTATTGTGCGCACTTTAGGTTCCAAGATTCCGGCTCATTTGACCCGCCGTCTTAATGTGACTGATTTTGCGACTCCGGTATCAAGTGTGGATGCTGTGAATCAAAATGGTTCAGGAGTCATTACGATTCAGTCTGCGGAAAGTTATGAATATATGGCTTATCAGACTGATAACAAGCTGACCATCAGCTTGAAACGTCCGGAAGCTAAGAGCCCATTACGTCCTAAAACTGTGGCTTATACCGGCAAGAAAATTTCCTTAGATTTCCAGGATATCGAAGTCCGTCGTGTTTTACAGCTTTTAGCTGACTTCACTGATATTAATATGGTGGCCGCAGACAGTGTACAAGGCAATATTACTTTGCGCTTGAAAGAGGTACCTTGGGATCAGGCGCTGGATATTGTGCTGAAAACCAAAAATCTGGATAAACGGCGCAATGGCAATGTGATCTGGATCGCACCAGTTACAGAGCTGATAAAGGCTGAAGAGGAAGAAGCTAAGGCGATTAAGCAGAGTGTTGCACTTGCGCCTATCCAAACGGAATATATGCAGCTCAGTTATGCCAAAGCCGCTGATATTGAGAAACTGATTACGCAGAATAAAGGCGCATCTAGTTCAGGTAGTTCGAGTAACACTACAAATAATGATGAGAGAGAAAGCTTATTGAGTTCACGTGGCTCTGTGTCTATTGATGCACGAACCAATACTATTATTGTGAATGATACCCAGCCTTTTATTGATAAAATCCGTAATATGGTAGATCTGCTCGATGTACAGGTAAAGCAGGTAATGGTTGAAGCACGTATTGTGCGAGCTACCACGGACTTCACCAAAGAAATGGGAGTGAAGTGGGGGATTCTGTCTCAAGGAATTACCAACAATAATAATCTTCTGGTCGGTGGTAGTGACACGACGTTATGGGATCTTAGAGAGCCAGAACTAGATAGTGAAACAGGTCGCTGGACCTACGATATTCAAAGACCAGATAACTTAAATGTGGATTTGGGGGTAACCAGTTCAGGTGCCAGTCGTATTTCCTTTGGTTTGATCAGCCTTTCTGATTTTATGCTGGATCTTGAGCTTTCTGCACTTCAGGCAGATGGCTATGGTGAGGTGATTTCTACCCCTAAAGTACTGACTGCAGACAAGCAGAAAGCAACTGTTGCCTCTGGTTCTCAAATTCCGTATCAGTCAGCAGAGGGTGGTGGTGCGAATGCAGTATCTACTACGGAATTTATTGATGCTACGCTAAGTCTGGATGTCACACCAAGCATTACGCCAGATGGCAAAGTACAGATGGAACTCAATATTACCAGTGACTCACCGGGTAACCCGACACCGACTGGACAGCTCACTATTAACAAAAACCAGATCACTACCAATGTCTTGGTGGACAATGGCGAAACCGTGGTTCTAGGCGGTATTTTTGAGCAAGAAACCCGTAATGCACAAACTAAGGTACCTTTCCTGGGGGATATTCCTTATGTAGGACGTTTATTCCGTAAAGATTTAAAGTCGGATAATAAACGTGAGCTACTGATTTTTGTTACACCTCGAATTGTTAATGACAGTGTTTCAAGAAATCATTAATATATTTTGAATTTAACAAAACGAATAGGTGACTCCTTGCCAAGCAAAGAGTTTGAAACCCTGCCAAATATTTATTTGGTAGGGCCGATGGGGGCCGGTAAAACAACAGTAGGACGACATCTCGCAGAATTGTTAGGACGTGAATTTCTAGACAGTGATCATGAAATTGAACGTAAAACAGGCGCGACCATTCCCTGGATTTTTGAAAAAGAAGGGGAGCAGGGTTTCCGTGACCGTGAAACTGCTGTGATTAATGACCTTACCTCACGTCCCCATCTGGTCTTAGCCACCGGTGGTGGTGCCATTACTCAGACCTTAAATCGGGATTATCTGAAACAGCGCGGAATCGTTGTCTATCTCTATACGCCGGTTGAAATTCAACTGCAACGTACCTATCGCGATAAAAACCGTCCACTCCTTCAAGTCGAAAATCCGGAACAAAAGTTACGTGATTTATTGGCAGTCCGTGATCCCTTGTATCGGGAAGTGGCGCATCATATTATTGAGACCAATCAGGGTGCTGCGCGTGATCTGGCGCAGCGGATTCTCAATCTTATTACTTCTAAAAACTAAGTTCATTGAATAAAGTGGTTAATCAAGCATGCAAACCTTATATGTAGAACTCGGAGAACGTCGTTACCCTATTTTTATCGGGAGCGATCTGGATCCACAGGCCTTATTGGCTCCCTATATTCAGGGTAAGCAAGTGATGATTGTAAGCAATGCCACAGTTGCACCACTTTATTTGCAGCGTTATCAAACTGCAATTGAAGCTCTGGACAAACGTGTTGCGACCTGTATTTTGCCTGATGGTGAAAAATATAAGGATAGTCCGCATCTGAATCTGATTTTTGATGCACTGCTTGAAGCCGGTTTTAACAGGGACTGTACTGTGCTTGCGCTGGGTGGTGGTGTCATTGGAGATATGGCCGGGTTTGCTTCGGCCTGTTTCCAGCGCGGTGTATACTTTATCCAAGTACCGACGACTTTGCTGTCGCAAGTAGATTCAAGTGTTGGTGGAAAAACCGGGATTAATCACCCTCTGGGTAAAAATATGATTGGCGCTTTCCAGCAGCCGCAGGTGGTGCTGGCGGATATGTCGCAGCTTGTTACTTTGCCGGACCGCGAACTTTCAGCAGGTTTGGCTGAAGTGATTAAATATGCGCTGCTAGGCGATGAGTCATTTCTGGTCTGGCTTGAAGAAAAGATGGATGCTCTGGTCGCTCGTGATGAGAAATTATTGGCTGAAGCCGTTTATCGTTCCTGTGCGCATAAGGCACGGATCGTAGCCAATGATGAGAAGGAGCAAGGGGAACGTGCTTTACTCAATTTAGGTCATACCTTTGGTCATGCGATTGAATCCTACATGGGGTATGGTGTCTGGCTACATGGTGAGGCTGTTGCCACCGGTATGGTGATGGCTGCTGATCTGTCACAGCGTATGGGCTGGATTTCTCAAGAAGATTTAGAACGTACAAAAAAAATCATTTCTCGTGCCCAATTACCTACTGTTTGTCCTAAAATCCCTCTGGATGATTTTCTGGCCTATATGGCCCATGACAAAAAAGTCTTGAATGGACAATTACGTCTGGTGTTATTAAAGCAATTAGGCAAAACAGTGATTACCCGAGACTTTGATCTCGAGTTAATGAAACAGGCAATATTAGCCAATCAGGCATAGGTTTAGTTTTATGGCAGCATTACATACTCCTTGGCAAAAGATTCAGCATTATTTTTGGCTGGTCTGTGGTGTATGCTGCCTATTTGCTGCCTTAGTCTTTTGGGCGGTGACTGATTCAGATGATGTCGTCGAAATTGAAAAAAAGCCTGAAACTGAAGTTCAGTTGCAGATTCAACCAGAAAAAGTCGCCACAATGATCCATCTTGGTGCACTTTTTCAGGAAGTGAAACCACTGGACCTAAATACGCGTACCGTCGTGAATGCCAGTCATGAGCCGGAATTCCGTGGTACCAAATTTGTCAATGAAGCGAAAAACCAGCACGCCATTGAATTATTTCGTGTGACCAATGAAGCCATTTTAAAAAGTTTTCTTAAAAAACAGTCCGATCGTAAACCTTTTATTTATTTAAGAATCTCGGGTGAAAATCAGCCAGAACAATATGTATTGTTATATGGTCAATATAAGACGGCGGCGCAAGCCAATCAGGCTTTATCTACACTGAAGTTAAATTTACCGGCCTCAGTCAAGCCTGAAGTTGTAGCAATGCAGCAATATGTCAGTCTGGTCAATAATCTGGGTTCAGAGGAATTGGCCAGTAATCAAAAGCTTTACGAAATTCGTTTGAAAAATGTGCCTTTGCCGAAAGTAGATGAATCGGTGCGACTTAGACAGCAGCAAACCCAGACTGAGTCCAAGCCGCGTAGCTCTGATGCTGCGACTACCAGTACCACCATTGTGCGCCGTGATTCATCGGGAAATGTGGTCGATGTACAGAAATCTGAAAGTGCTGTAGAAGGCACGCCTCAACCGCAAAATAACAATAATCGACCTGCTCAGGGCAGTAATCCTCGTCCTCAAAATAATGAGATTAGTGATCCATTTAATTAGTCCGGTCTAAAATAGCGCATCCAAAAAATTACAGAATTAAAAATGAGCGCTTTTGGTGCAAAAAATGCACATTAAAATTAACCCTTAGAGTGCTGTTCTGCGCTAAATCTTTGTCATCTGTATTGTTTTAATTTATGCGCTGTTTGTTGGCATGGAATTTGCTTTATTGGTGCATGAATTGAATTAATCTCCCTGTTTTGGCGCGAAAAATGATTCGATGACACCGTATGAATGTCATATTTATTCCAGATTTTTATGTTATTCATGAGCAGAATAAACTTTATTTGTTATGCATTTAGTCTAAAAAAGGACTAGTCTGAAGAAATAAAGAAAAATGCTTTTGCTCTACCAATACAGTCTTCGAAAGTCCATTAGACGCTAGCGCAGAGAAAAGTTTAGATTGTTTAATAGCCTGTTGAGGCTTCGTGAAAGAAGGGTACGCTATGCACATGCCATCGCCTAATAATGTAGCTCCCGCTCAAGGTTTATACCAACCGGATGAGTTTAAAGATAACTGTGGTTTCGGTTTGATCGCCCATATGCAGGGTGATGCTAGCCATGATCTCGTCAAGACCGCGATTCATAGTTTGAGTTGTATGACCCATCGTGGTGGTATTGCCGCGGATGGCAAAACCGGGGATGGTTGTGGTCTGCTCTTGGCGATGCCGAAGAAATTTTTCCGTGAAGAAGCAAAACGCTTAAGTGATACCACTTTAAGTGAAGTGTTTGCTGTGGGGTTGGTGTTTCTAAATCTTGATCCGGCACTTGCTGCACATGCCAAACAGGTTTTAAACAAAGAGATTGAAGCTGAAGGTTTAATCGTTTTGGCTTGGCGCGTGATTCCGACCAATGTCGATGCATTGGGTGAAATTGCATTGCAATCGATGCCGGCATTTGAACAGATTATTGTTAACTGTCCAATGGGTGTGACTGAGGTTGAATTTAACCGTAAGTTATTCCTGGCACGCCGTCGTGCAGAACAACTGTTGGTGAATGATACGTCTTTCTATGTCACTACTTTGTGCTCAACGGTGATCAGCTATAAAGGCTTGATGATGCCGGAAGCGATTGCAGATTTTTATACAGATCTGGCTGATCCACGTTTGGAATCACATATTGTGGTCTTCCATCAGCGCTTCTCGACCAATACCTTGCCTCGCTGGCCGTTGGCACAACCGTTCCGTTACCTGGCGCACAATGGTGAAATCAATACCATTACTGCGAATCGTAACTGGGCCATGGCGCGTGTGCCGAAATTTGAAAATCCATTATTGCCAGGTTTAACTGAACTGAATCCAATTGTGAACCGTACCGGTTCAGATTCTTCAAGCCTGGACAACATGCTGGAGATTCTGGTGGGTGGCGGCATGGATCTGTTCCGTGCACTCCGTATGCTGGTTCCGCCTGCTTGGCAAAATGTGGAAACCTTAGATGCTGATCTGCGTGCTTTCTATGAATTCAACTCAAAACATATGGAAGCTTGGGATGGCCCGGCTGGTCTGGTGATTCAGGATGGCCGACATGCGATCTGTATGCTGGATCGTAACGGTCTGCGTCCTGCGCGTTGGGTCATCACCAAGAATGGTTATATCACGCTGGCTTCTGAAATTGGTGTCTGGGGTTATCAACCTGAAGATGTGATTTCTAAAGGCCGTGTCGGTCCTGGCCAAATGCTGGTCATTGATACGCAAACCGGTAAGGTGCTGGATACTCAAGATGTCAATAATCATCTGAAACGTATGCGTCCATACCGTGAATGGTTACGTGAAAATTCTGTGCGTTTGCAAGGTAGTCCAGAGCTGGAAGAATATTTATGTGATCAAGGCTTAAAAGGCGATGGCCTGAAAGCGGCACAAAAAATGTTCATGGTGACCTTTGAAGAGCGTGACCAGTTGTTGCGTCCGATTGCTGAAAGCGGTCAGGAAGCTGTAGGTTCAATGGGTGATGATACTCCAATGGCAGTATTGTCACGTCAGGTGCGCCATGTGTCGGATTATTTCCGGCAGCAGTTTGCACAGGTGACCAACCCGCCAATCGATCCGTTACGTGAATCGATTGTGATGTCACTGGAAACCTGTTTAGGTCGTGAACAAAATGTATTTGAACAGGGGTCTGAACATGCAGACCGCTTGATCATTTCCAGCCCTGTACTGTCTAATTCGAAAATGCATCAGATCCGTACCCTGGGTCGTGCCGGTTATGAAATTGCAGATATCGACCTGAACTATGCTGAAACCGAAGGTCTGGAAGCAGCGATTGCACGTATCTGTGAAGAATCTGCACAAGCCATTCGTGATGGCAAAACCCTACTGGTGCTTTCCGACAAGAAAATCCGTGAAGGTTACTTGCCTGCCAATGCTTTCATGATTACTGGTGCAGTGCATCATTACCTGATCAATACTGGTCTACGTACAGATGCCAACTTGATTATTGAAACCGGTTTTGCCCGTGATCCACATCAGTTCGCGGTGCTTCTTGGTTTTGGTGCGACAGCCATCTACCCGTACCTGGCTTATGACGTAATCAATGATCTGGTCGCGAAAGGCGAATTATTGGGTGATCCAATTTATGCACAAAACAATTTCCGTAAGGGGATTGAAAAAGGTCTACTGAAAGTTCTATCGAAAATGGGTATTTCTACGGTTGCCTCTTACCGTGGTGGTCAGCTGTTTGAAGCAGTGGGTTTATCCAATGAAGTAGTGGATAAATGCTTTATTGGTGTACCAAGCCGTATTCAGGGTGCTACTTTTGTCGACCTTGAAAATGATCAGAAACAGTTGGCGGATATTGCTTGGAAAAACCGTAAGCCAATTGATCAGGGCGGTTTGCTGAAGTTTGTCTTTGGCAAGGAATATCATGCCTTTAACCCAGACGTGATCAACTCGCTACATAAAGCAGTGCGTTCGGGTAATTATGCCGACTTTAAAGAATATGCTGAACTGGTGAACAAGCGTCCAATTGCGACGATTCGTGACCTGTTCAAGCTCAAAACAGATAACTCGATTCCAGTCGAACAAGTGGAATCTGTGGAAGATATCCTGCCTCGCTTTGACTCTGCGGGTATGTCTTTGGGTGCATTGTCGCCTGAAGCTCATGAAGCGATTGCGATTGCCATGAACACGATTGGTGGTCGCTCGAACTCAGGTGAGGGCGGTGAAGATCCAGCGCGTTACGGTACCATCCGTAACTCGAAAATCAAACAAATTGCATCGGGCCGTTTTGGTGTGACCCCTGCTTACTTAACGTCTGCAGAAGTCCTTCAAATTAAAGTCGCGCAAGGTGCAAAACCAGGTGAAGGTGGTCAGTTGCCGGGTGGTAAAGTAAATGGTCTCATTGCCCGTTTACGTTACTCTGTACCGGGTGTAACGCTGATTTCGCCACCTCCGCATCACGACATCTATTCAATTGAAGATTTATCACAGTTGATCTTTGATTTAAAACAGGTTAACCCACAGGCGATGGTGTCAGTTAAGCTGGTTTCTGAACCGGGTGTCGGTACGATTGCGGCGGGTGTAGCGAAAGCCTATGCCGATTTCATTACTATTTCTGGTTATGATGGCGGTACAGCGGCTTCTCCACTTTCTTCAATTCATCATGCAGGTTCACCGTGGGAACTGGGTCTTTCTGAGGCACATCAGGCTCTTCGTGTGAATGACCTGCGTGGTAAAGTTCGCGTACAGACAGATGGCGGTTTAAAAACCGGTCTGGATGTTGTCAAAGCAGCAATTCTGGGTGCAGAAAGCTTTGGCTTCGGTTCAACCCCAATGATCGCATTGGGTTGTAAATACCTGCGTATCTGTCACCTGAATAACTGTGCAACCGGTGTCGCGACTCAACAAGATCATTTACGTCAAGAGCATTATATTGGCGAGCCACAAATGCTGATCAACTTCTTCACCTTTATTGCTGAAGAAACCCGTGAATGGCTGGCAGCACTCGGTGTATCAAGTCTGAAAGACCTGATTGGCCGTACTGATCTGCTGGAAGTTTTGCCAGGTGAAACTGCAAAGCATGCACATCTTGATTTAAGCAAATTACTTGAGTCGCATCCTGCTGCGGAAGGTAAAGCGCAGTATTGTCAGGTTCAAGGTAATGCGCCATTTGATAAAGGCATTCTGGCTGAAAAAATGGTGGATGAAATTCTACCTGCGATTGAAGCGGGAACTGGCGGCGAATATAGCTTCACGATCGGTAACTGTGACCGTTCGATTGGTGCACGTCTGTCTGGTGAAATTGCAAAACGCTATGGCAACCTGAGCATGGAAGCCCATCCGGTGAAAGTTCACCTGAATGGTACTGCAGGCCAGTCACTAGGTGTCTGGAATGCCGGTGGTCTGCATATCAGTCTAGAAGGCGATGCCAATGATTATGTCGGTAAAGGCATGGCTGGCGGTCGCATCTCGATCTTCCCGCCAAAAGGTTCACCATTCCAGACCCAAAATACCGCGATTATTGGGAATACATGTTTGTACGGGGCAACGGGCGGTAAGTTATATGCAGCGGGTACAGCGGGCGAGCGTTTCGCGGTGCGTAACTCGGGTGCATTTGCCGTAATTGAAGGTGCAGGCGATCACTGCTGTGAATACATGACCGGCGGTATTGTGACGGTGCTGGGTAAAGTGGGGCATAACTTCGGTGCGGGTATGACTGGTGGTTTTGCTTATGTACTTGATCTGGATAATGACTTCGTTGATCATTATAACCACGAATTGATTGAGCTGAACCGTATTTCCACCGAAGCGATGGAAGAGCATAAAGCCTTCTTGGGTCGTATTCTGGATGAACATATTAAAGAAACGGGTAGTGCTTGGGCGTACAAGATCCGCCATGAGTTTGACTTCTACAGCCGCAAGTTCTGGTTGGTAAAACCAAAAGCAGCCAACTTGCAAACGCTGTTGAAAACCACTCAAGCTGATCCACAATAATTCCACTACTGCAGAAACATAGGCAGATGTAAGGCAACTGTGAACCCCTTACATCTCCCCACGGAGAGAGACATGGCAGAACGCCTGAATAATGACTTTCAATTCCTGGATGTCGCACGCCAAGATCCAGAGAAAAAAGAGATTGATGTCCGCAAAGCAGAATTTGTGGAAATTTATAAGCCTTATACCGCGGAAATTGCAGCCAACCAGACACATCGCTGTCTAGGCTGTGGTAATCCGTACTGTGAGTGGAAATGTCCGGTACATAACTACATTCCCAACTGGTTGAAACTGGTGTCTGAAGGCCGGTTGTTCCAGGCGGCTGAACTGTGTCACCAGACCAATACCTTGCCGGAAGTCTGTGGCCGGGTCTGTCCACAAGACCGTCTATGTGAAGGGGCATGTACCCTGAACGACGGTTTCGGTGCAGTGACGATCGGGAATGCAGAAAAATATATCAATGATACTGCCTTTGCTTTGGGTTGGCGTCCAGATATGTCCAATGTGCAATGGACCAATAAGAAAGTTGCGATTATCGGGGCAGGTCCTGCAGGACTTGGCTGTGCCGATATTCTGGTGCGTAATGGGGTAAAACCTGTGGTCTTTGATAAACGTCCAGAAATTGGTGGTTTACTGACTTTCGGTATTCCAGAATTCAAAATGGAAAAAGACGTAATGAAGCGCCGCCGTGAAATTTTCACCGGTATGGGCGTGGAATTTCGTTTGAATACTGAAATTGGCACAGATGTGACCATCGACCAGTTACTTGCCGATTATGATGCGGTATTTATGGGTATGGGAACCTATACCTACATGAAAGGTGGTTTTGCCGGTGAAGATCTGGATGGTGTGTATGATGCACTGGATTTCCTGATTGCGAATGTCAATCGTTGTCAGGGCTGGGAAAAAGATCCGTCTGAATATATCAGTGTTGAAGGCAAGAAAGTCATTGTTTTAGGCGGTGGTGATACCGCTATGGACTGTAACCGTACTTCGATCCGTCAAGGTGCCGAGTCAGTCGTCTGTGCGTATCGTCGTGATGAAGAAAACATGCCGGGTTCACGTCGCGAAGTACAAAATGCACGTGAAGAAGGGGTGAATTTCCAGTTTAACCGTCAGCCGATCGAAGTTGTTGGTGAAAATGGTAAAGTGACCGGTGTGAAATTTATTACTACTCAGCTGGGTGAGCCGGACAGCCGCGGTCGCCGTAGCCCAGAGCCGATTCCGGGTTCAGAAGAAATTCTGCCAGCGGATGCAGTCCTGCTTGCTTTCGGTTTCCGTACCAGCCCTGCTGACTGGTTCACCGATGTGGAAATTAATCTGGATGGTTCAGGTCGTGTCGTTGCTGCTGAGCAGCAGCAATATAAGTTCCAGACCTCAAATCCGAAAATCTTTGCCGGTGGTGACATGGTACGCGGTTCTGACTTGGTGGTTACTGCGATCTGGGAAGGCCGTCAGGCTGCAGAAGGAATTCTGGATTATCTGGATATCTAATCGTTAGCCATCAACGCATATCATTCAAGAAAACCCGCTACGGCGGGTTTTTTAATCTTCGATGATGGTGAAACTTAAAATGGACGCATTAAAAAGATTATAAAAAGTAACAAAACTTTAGAAAATACTGTTTAAAATCAAATTAATTAAATAAATATCAATAAATAATAGAGGATAAACATCATGCGTCTATTAAAACAATCTTTAATAACCCTGATGCTGGCCAGTACTTTGACCCTCACAGGATGTGGCTATAACACTTTGCAGGTGAAAGATGAAGCGGTCACTGCATCATGGTCCGAAGTGCAAAACCAGTATCAGCGCCGTGCCGACTTGGTGCCAAATTTGGTCAATGTGGTCAAAGGCTATGCTGCGCATGAAGAGCAGGTCTTAACCGAAGTGACTCAAGCACGTGCCAATGTTGCCGGTTTGAAAGTAGACCGTGAAGTTCTGGAAGATCCTGAGCTATTCCAGCGTTATCAGGAAGCGCAATCGCAAATGACCAGTGCTTTGTCACGTCTTTTGGCTGTGACTGAAAATTATCCAGACCTGAAAGCCAATCAGCAGTTCCGTGATTTGCAGGTGCAACTGGAAGGCACTGAAAATAGAATCGCGGTGGCACGTAACCGTTATATTACCACGGTTCAGGACTTTAACTCTTATGCGCGTCAGTTCCCGCAAGTTATGACTGCCAAAGTGATTGGTATGGACACCAAGCCGAATTTTAGTGCTGAGCAAAGTGCTCAGAAAGCGCCAACGGTTTCCTTTGAATAAGTATCCACTTATAAAATAAACGAGAGATCATATGTCTGAGATTCTGCTGAAATACTGTGCTGGTTTAATTCTCATGCTGGGCATGGGAATAACCATGCTTGTTTCAGCAGAAACGGCCACGGCTACAGATACTGAAGACGTCATTGTAGCCCGTGAAATCTTACAACCTAAAAATAATCAAAATACTCCAGCCCAAAATACAGAAACTGCAGCAGCATCACAGTCACAAATTGCCAATGACATGGCGGAAGGGCAGTTTCAACGCGACTTACCAAGCTTGAATGAACCGGTCATTGATCAGGCAAATTTACTTAGTCCCGCTGAAAAACAGCAACTCAGTCAGCGTATTCTGAAACTTTATAATGAAGGCAAAGGGCAAATAGGTATAGTCATTGTTCCGACCACCGGGCAGGAAGATATTTTTGATTACTCCATGCGCGTTGCTGAAGCTTGGCAGCTGGGTTCTACTAAACGTGATAATGGTTTGTTGATGACCATTGCCATTAATGATCGCCGTATTCAAATTTTGACCGGTTATGGCTTGGAAGGGGTGCTACCCGATATAGTGGCAGGTCGAATTATTCATGACAAAATTACGCCATTTTTTAAGCAAGGTCAGTATGCGCAGGGCATTGATTCCGGACTAACCGAAATTGAACGAATTTTAAATTTAGATCCTGAAATTGCAGCTCAGGCAGCCGATGAACTGAAAGAACGTCAGGAACAGGCTTATCAGGCACAAAAAGCCAGTAAGGCGACGTTCAGTAGTGTGCTGTTTATTATTGTCGCAGGTGTCGTGGGATCCATGATCTTTGGTAAACGTCTGAGCGCAGCGACTGCGGCGGTAGCAGGTACAGTCGCAGGATTGGTAAATGGCTTAGGCTTGGTTGCTAGTTTAATGATTGGTGTAGGTATTTTCTTTTTATTGATCACCGCCATTGCCCAGCTGATTTTACATGCCTTCTTGGCAGGTGGTGGTCGAGGCAGCGGTAGTGGCCGTGGTGGTTTTGGTGGCGGCGGCTTCGGCGGTGGCGGTGGTGGATTTGGTGGGGGAGGAGCATCAGGCTCATGGTAACAACTACAGATACAACAGAGATTGTCACGCAGCCAAAGCTGGAAGAACAGGCACAGCCGAGTTTTAAGCGTTGGCTCAAGCATTTCTTTTATATGCCGGCAACCAAGCGCTTTTTTTCCAGACAGGATCAGCATGCCATTGCAGTCGCGGTTGAAAAAGCGGAGCAGGGGCATGTGGGGGAGATTCAGGTGGTGATTGAAGGTTGTCTGCCTTCACGATCTGCCTATTATCAAGATACCTTATGTCGGGCCCGACAGTTATTTGCGGAAATTGGTGTTTGGGATACCGAATATAATAGTGGTGTGCTGCTATATTTAAACCTATGTGAACACAAGGTTGAGATTGTGATTGATCGTGGAATTAAAAATGCGACGACCCAGCAAGTCTGGGATGAAATCTGCCAAAATATTATTCAGCATTTAGTCCAGCAGAAGTTTAAAGAAGGTGTAATTGAAGGGGTAATTGAGATTGGAAAAGTATTGGATCAATATTATGATCGAAAAATAGATGACTTAAAGAATGAATTAGGGAATAAACCGATTATATTGGGGTGATTTTAGTCAACTAACTGACAATTTTTGTCAGTTAGTTGCACAAAATAAAACACAGTAGTTACAAAAATAAAAGTATTTTTTTAAAGTGCTGTTTTTTCTGTTAATTTTATTATAATAAAACTTGGCACACTTAGTGCTAAATATAAAATTAAGCTAAATGAGCTTTTTCTTTAGGCTTATAAATAAACAAAAAACATTTGTGGAGAATGTTATGAATACAGTACAAAAGGGTTTTACCCTTATTGAATTAATGATTGTTGTTGCAATCATCGGTATTTTGGCTGCGGTAGCGATTCCTCAATACCAAAACTATACAGTGAAAGCAAAAGTGGGGAATGCCTTAACTGCTGCGGAGACTTTAAAAACAGAAGTCGGCTTATGTGCACAAGAAACAGGTGCATTAACTGATTGTGATACTGGAAGTAATGGTATTTCTACATTTACTGCAACCAAAGAAGTAGCTTCTGCTTCTGTTACAAATGGTGTGATTACAATGGTTTTGGCAACTGGCATCAACTCTACGGTAGATAGTTCGAAAATTCAATATACTCCTACTTTAAATGCTACAAGTATCACATGGTGCTCTCACTCAAACATGACTCATGCTGCTGCACTTGATTTGGTAAGAAAAAATAGCGTTGGTAGCTGTACAGCTCCTACCTAATGCATTAAATTTAAAAAAGACTGGTTCGCCAGTCTTTTTTTGAATTATGAAAAATGGGGATAAAGTTGAATGTCGATACAAAATGGTGTTAATGAAATCTATGAACAATTAATTCAGTTTAGATTTAAGAATAAAAGTGGTGAATTCTATAAAGAAGATTGGAGAATTCTTAGAAATAATAATATCGTTCCTCATAGATATGATTTTGTGAAAGAAATTTCTTTGAATATATACTTTGAGTGTGAGGATTTAGATTCTTTAAAATCTAAGTTTCAGGATAAAATCCAGCAAAAAATAAAGAATGATGAATTAACTATAATTGAAATTATAAACGATACGGGTGAAAAGATTTTAACAGTAGAAGAGCAGAAAGAATTATTGAATCAAATAGAAATATTTGCTATGAAAGAATCTTTAATTTTTTGTGAATAGAAATTTATTTAGAAGTAGATATAAAAAATGTCAAAACGTCTAAAATTTTTCCTAGGCCATTTATCTATTTCTTTCTTTATTGCATTATTGGTAGTGAGCTTAGTTTTTTTCATTTGGTATCCTTCTCCACTCGCTAATGCTGTTGGCGTGACCCATATCTTTTTAATGCTGTTGGCAATCGATGTGATTATCGGACCACTCTTAGGCTTATTAGTATATAAGGAGAGAAAAAAATCACTTAAATTTGACCTAAGCGTAATTATCATTATTCAAATTGCGGCCCTATGTTATGGGATATTTAGTATTGAACAGGGTCGTCCAGCATGGTTGGTATTTCATGCAGATCGTTTTGAACTTGTACGTAAAAATGACATTATTTTAGACAATATTGATCAGACCCAGCCGCAATTTCAACACGTTTCATGGAGCAAACCACAGTTTGTTGCAGTAAAATCAGCCGTGAGTACTCATCAACATCAGAATGATATGTTTACAGAAGTATTGGGTGGTATTTCTATTGCACAACGACCGGAGCGTTATGTTTCGTTATCTAAAGCAAAAAGTCAAATACAAGAGAGAGCTTTGCCTTTAAAAGAGCTGGAAAAATACAACTCAAGAGAAAAAGTCGAAAATATTTTGAAAAATTATCCTCAAGTAGATTCATGGTTGCCATTAAAAGCTAATGCACTAGATATGGTTGTTTTAATAAATAAAGAAAAAGCTGAAGTTATCAAAATCGTTGATCTACGGCCTTGGGACTAAATAAAAATTACAGCGCTTAAAAAGCAGATTACCCTTTAATCTGCTTTTTTGTTTATCATGTGCCAAACTTCTACTGCCTGATATTTCCATGAAATTCACGCTTGCCCTCATCGCAGCAATCCTGATCTCCCTTGCATGGCTCATACCTATTCATTACCGTCCCTGGGTTACCTATACCGGTGAACTCTATGCCTTCTTCGCTTTATTCGCGCTTGCTGCCATCTGTCTAAAAGAAAAACTCAAAATTCCAGCAGTGAGTCTGCCATTGCTGTTGCTGGCCTGTATTCCTTTAGTCCAATTTCTTCTGGGACAAGTATTTTTCTTCAGTACCGCCATGATGACAGTCATTTATGTGTTTAGTTTCTGGCTAGCGAGTGTCTTGGGCTATAACTTATCTATAGGGAAAAATAACAGGGAAGAGACTTTTACCCATTTAAGCTATGTATTCTTGGTGTCAGGCACCATTACAGGCTTAATTGCCTTGTGTCAGTGGACGAATCTGGATTCAGTCTTGCCAGGTATGGTCAATATCAGTGCTAATCAGCGCCCTTATGCCAATTTCGCCCAGCCAAACAATATGGCGACTTTTTTGGTCATGGCCTTGATGAGCTGCCTTTATCTGTATGAAAAGAAAAAAATCCAGACCAGATGGCTATTTTCATGTGCGGCAATTATTGTCATGGGTGTGGCTTTAAGCCAGTCCCGTACTGCATGGGTGGCTGCGATCGCGATTATGCTTTATCTGGCGTTATACCAATATAAAGGGATCATTCGCCTGAAATGGTATTACAGCACAGCATGGTTCATCTTTTTTACTTCCTGCATTGTCGCTTTTCCATTACTCAGTCAGCTGGCGACTCAGGTCATGGATGCCCAAGTGGTGCAAAGCCGTGATGTAGTATCTCGTGCCACGGGGGATATGTCACGACTCGCCATCTGGCAGCAAATGCTGGCTGCAATTCAGGCCCAGCCATGGTTTGGTTATGGCTGGTATCAGACCAGTGTCGCTTTTGTTTCAATTAGTGATACGGTGCAGGGCCCGGTATGGATCCGAAGTGCGCATAATTTTATTTTGGATTTTTTGCTCTGGAATGGACTGATCATCGGTCTGCCTTTCTTGGCATATTTTGGTTATTTAGGCTTTCAGTTGCAGCGCTGGGTGAATACGCCAGAGTCTGTCATCGGGATCTTGATGATCGGGGCTTTTGTGACACATGCCATGTTTGAGTTTCCACAGCATTATGCCTATTTCCTGCTGCCAGTCGGTTTTATTCTGGGTACGGTTCTGGCACAAAATCCAAAAATTAAAACAGTGGTTATGCCATCAATCGGCATGAAATTCATTTTCGCTGTCGGGTTGCTTTTATTGGTTGTGATTTATCGGGATTATGACGTTGCAGTACCAAAACTCGGACAAAGTATTCGTTATGAAAAGCAGCAGGAAAAAATCACCAATGAAAAACCGATCTATCTGCTGACCGAGTTTAATCATCGCATTGGCTGGATTCGTTTAAATCCTTATAGCAAAGCGTCTGTTGAACAGATTCAGGAAGGTGAACAAATGGTCTTGAGCTATCCAACCAAATATAACCTGATCAAATATGCCAAACTCTTAGCTTTTAATGGCTACGAGGCTGAGGCCAAGCATCAGCTGCAACGCTTAAAGACCATTCAGAAAACTGAAATGAGTTATGAGGAATTAACGCAGGATATGTCTCGCTAAATACAAAAAAAGCCAGCAGATGCTGGCTTTTTCTTGGCTTAATTTTAAGTTTAGAGCTGACTTTGAATATAGTTTTCAATGCCAATGCTTTCGATCAAATCAATTTGTGTTGTGGTCCAGTCCAGATAGTTTTCTTCTTTCTCTAGGATTTCCTGAACCAGATCACGCGTCACATAATCCATTTGGGTTTCAGCCAATGCCACTGCTTTCTGGATGACTTCAATATTCTCTTTGACTTTGCGTACATCACAATGCAGCACTTCTTGAGTATGCTGACCAATATACAGTTTGCCCAGATTTTGTAAATTCGGCAGACCTTCCAAAAATAAAATACGTTCAATAATTTTATCGGCATGTTTCATCTGAACAATGGATTCTTTATATTCTGCCGAGCCCAGTTTCTCAATGCCCCAGTCATTAAACATGCGCGAATGCAGGAAATACTGGTTAATGGCAGTTAAGTGGTGATACAACACCTGATTGAGCTGATTAATCACATCACGATTGCCTTTCATCGCATAACTCCATTTGGACCTGTTTTATCTTTCTAAGAAAGCGCTCTAATCCTGATAGTAAAGCAAGTCAGGGGCAAATGGCGAGTAATTTATCAAATCAAACGTAAAACCTCGTTTTCAAGGCAGGGATATAAATGAGTGACCTAAGCCATACGACATGAAATGTCGTTTCAAATTAACATTTTTAACTTTGGATATTCTATTGGTTATTTTCATTGATAAAATAATCGCATGAAAACACTTAAATTACGCATTAAAGATAAACATTCTAAGATATTAGAGCAATTAGCATCTGAAGTGAATTTCGTCTGGAATTATGTCAATGATTTAAGCTTTAAACACCTTAAAAGAAAAGGTGAATTTCTCAGTGCTTACGATATTGCTGAATATACGAAAGGTACATCTAGGCTTTGTGGGTTACATAGTCAAACCATTCAGGCTGTTACCGAAGAATTAGTCATACGCAGAAAGCAATTCAAGAAGACCAAACTAAAATGGCGGGTCAGTCATAAGAAATCAGCCAGAAGATCACTAGGTTGGATACCCTTTAAGAAAGTAGCAATCAAGTATGCTGATGGCCATATCCAGTATGGCAAGCATCAGTTTAAAATATGGGATAGCTATGGACTGTCAAATTACAGTATCAAGACTGGTTCGTTTGTCGAGGATGCGCGTGGCCGCTGGTATGTCTGCTTAGTTGTGAATAGCCCTAAAATTGAGAAATCGACTGCGACTAATTTGATTGGGATTGATCTGGGCTTAAAGGATATAGCCACTTGTTCGGATGGTACGATAATTTCAAATCCCAAGTTCTACCGTCAATATGAACAGAAATTAGGGATTGCTCAACGAGCTAAAAATAGAAAACGTGTCTGTGCATTACACGCCAAGATTGCAAACTGTCGTAAAGACCATTTGCACAAAGCAAGTACGATGCTTATAAAGAAAAATGCACTAATTGTTGTAGGCGATCTGAGTGCGAAAAAACTGGTGAAAACCAAGATGGCGAAGTCTGTTCTGGATACCGGATTTTCAGCATTCAAGACCATGCTCAAGTATAAATGCGAGAACGCAGGAGTATGGTTTGAAGAAGTTAGTGAAAGTTTCACAACCCAAATGTGTTCGTGCTGTGGTGAGGTCACTGCAAGCAGTCCGAAAGGTAGAGCAGATTTGCGAATAAGAGTATGGGAATGTGAAAACTGTTCAAGTGTTCTGGATCGGGACTTGAATAGTGCTAAGAACATACTTGCGCTTGGGCATAAGCGTCTCGCAGGAGGAATCAGCTCTATTTAGAGAGGTGAGGATGTCAAGGAACAGCAAATGAAAATCGACATCGAATCGATCCGAACTCAGATGAATGACAATAAAAACCCGCCAGAGTCAAAGGCGGGGGAGGAGTAATGACCAAAGATCATTGTTTTTTTCATTATGCTTATAGGGAGAAATCTTTCTAAATTTATGCTGCAACGGCCAGCCGTGCTGCAATTTGTGAAACTTCATCACTGATGATCATACGAGCTTCTGGTGCACAGCGGCCACAGCAAGTTCCCAAGTCCAACATATCGCGGACATCACGATAACTTTCAGCGCCATTTGCAATAGCATCTTTAATGTCTTGATCTGTAATGCCACGGCATAGACAAACGTACATAGGACACAACCACAGTGATTAAATAAGATAAGTAATATTATTGATAATTGTTATCGTTTGTCAATAAAAATCATTTGAAATAGCTTTTATCACGATTGATGATTTAGATAAAAAAGCATCATCTGAGCGGAAATCCGAGTACTGCTCGGATTTCCACACAAAAGTGATTCGTGATTTAGAATGAGATATTGCGGGGCGGGGATTGAGTGATTTTTATAACTTATTGATTAATGATGACAATACCATCCATTTCAACCAAAGCATCTTTAGGCAGGCTTGCGACACCTAAAGCAGCACGTGCTGGATAGGGCTGGGCAAAATACTCGCCCATAATCTGATTGACCAGCTGAAAGTGAGATAAGTCGGTCAGAAAAATATTCAGTTTGGCGATATCTGCCAAAGAACCACCGGCTGCTTCACAGACTGCTTTTAAATTATCAAATACCCGGCGAATTTGAGCTTCAATGCCTTCAACCAGTTCCATACTATAAGGATCCAGACCAATTTGACCTGATAGATATAAGGTATCACCCACTAAAATGGCTTGCGAATAAGTACCAATCGCAGCAGGGGCATTTTCAGTATGGATTACTTGGCGGGACATTAATTTCTCCTTTTATCATCGACATACATCATATTCGATCAATTCGGCCGATAAAAGCACTATCGTTTTAAATGATCAACTCGCTTTAGAGGCTTCACTGAAAACGACGGGCTGAGCTAGACGGATAATTCGTGGGAAACCGAAATACATGCGTAAATCCCGGATAATCTGTGCAATCTGTTTACGGTTATGCACCACGATATTGACATAGGTTTTGTCATCCTGAGTACGTACCATTTCTACCCCGGAATGCGCTTTACGGCATTGGTAAATCAGGTCGGAAATCTGCTCGTCATTCATATCCAGGTCAATGCTAAGATAGGCAGTAAAGCTGATATCTTCCAGATCATCCGAGGTCCACTGTAACAGCATGATATTTTCTGGATGCTGATGCTGTTCATGCAGCAGGTTGTGACAGCGTGCACGATGCACAATTAAACCGCGACGGGTCAAATGACCCTGAATCGGATCACCCAGCACAGGATTACAGCAATGTGCATATTTGACATCGACACCTTCCGTTCCCTGAATCAGACGGTCTGAGCTGGCAATATTCTGATGTTGATCTTGGGCAAATAAATGGTTGGCCACCAGTTGCGGTAATAAATCACCGACTGCAATCTGTTCAAAGAGCTGTTCTTTGCTGGAAACATGGCGCCATTCCAAGAGGTTTTTCCAGTCTGCTTCAGTGAGATCGCGAATAGAACGATGGAAGAGTTTCAGTGCACGATTAAGTGCCTGTTGTCCGACCAGACGTTGCTCATCTGGATCTTGATCGCGCAGAATATTCTGAATAGCACGACGGGCTTTCTGGGTATTAATAAAACTGAGCCAATCCGGATTCGGGGTGGCGAGGACATCAGTAATGATCTCGACTACCTGACCACTGACTAAAGGAGTTGACAGTGGTTTAGTTTCATTATTAATTTTTGCACCAACGGCATGGTTGCCTAGGAATAAACTCGCGGCATAAGCAAAGTCGACCGCCGTGGCGCCTTGCGGCAATTCATGTAAATGGCCGTGCGGGGTATAGACCCAGATTTTTTCCTGATGTAAATAGTCCAGTAATTCACTGAATGTGGTTTTGGCACATTCGCCATCCACCAGTACATTCAGATTCTGCATTGATGCCTGAATCGCAGAGCGGCAGGCTTGCGGGGCACTTTCACCGAGCACGACGCCAAAACGTGCTGCTTTACGCATCAGTTCGGTTTGAATGGTGAGCGACAGGGTCGTCTCTTCGCCTTTCAAGCGCATCATCAAGGACTGGTTGCCTCCCGGTAATGGACGGCGGATATGATCTTCATAACTCTGGATTTTAAAGCTTTGGGTCAGAATTTCTGCCAGTCGGTCACAGTCCGCGATGCTCTGTAAAATAATCTCAAAAGCATGGCTATGCGTCAGCTCTTGCAGGTCGATATCATTTTTGACGAAGTGGCGCAGTAGCTCAATATTGTTGTTTTTCTTTTTGATCCGGCCTTGAATGGCATGCTGTTGCAGCAGTTCAGTCAAGTTCTTTTCCCATTTGGCCTGATATTCACAGCGTTTCGGCTTGGTTTCCTGTAGTGCGGTCTGAACGTTATTGTACATATCCAGATCAAGATTCTGATAGCACAAATGTTCCAGATTGTCGGCCATTTCATTCATGCCGACAATACGTGCCATTGGGACAAAAATTTCAAAGGTTTCGCGGGCAATACGCGCACGTTTGTCCGGACGTAGTGCATCCAAAGTGGTCATGTTGTGATAGCGGTCGGCCAGTTTCACAATAATGACACGTGGATCTTGTAGAGTCGCTTGTAGAATTTTCCGGAATGAAGCGGCTTTATTATATTCTTTATCGCTAGAATGACTCAGTTTGGTCACGCCATCGACCAGCTCGGCCACAGTAAAACCAAAAGTCTCAGTAATATCATCTTTGTTAAAGTCGGTGTCTTCAATCACATCATGCAGTAAGGCAGCCATCAGCGTTTCAGGGTCAAGACGCATATGCGCCAGAATACAGCTGACTGCAATCGGATGCAGAATATAAGGTTCACCACTTTTGCGCACAATCCCATCATGCGCCATATCTGCATAATCACAGGCCGCAAGCACACGTTCGACATCGCTTTCACTTAAATACGCATCGATAATGATCTCTAACTGCTGCTTGGCTTGACTGACCTGTGGGCCTGGCATAAAACACCTTTTCAACTGAATTTTTTACAAATAAAACGTGAAAGCGCTTTAGAAATGTGAATTTCCTGGTTTGATAGTTTTTGGCTGCTAGCGAGCAGAAAACCAATACAAACTTGATAGCTAACCCTTATGTTATAACCGTTCTGGCATAAATATAAAAGTCACATAACAAAAAAAGCCTAGTTTAGAACTAGGCTTTTTGAGTGACGATCTCTTATTGGAAAGAAAAACCGTCTAAGTTTAGATTATTTGCAGAAAGTGCAAGATCCAAGCTTGATGTTTGATAGTCTTGATCACGTTGTTTCAAAATGTCTTTTGATACATGACCTGAAGCGATTTCACGTAAAGCAACAACAGTCGGTTTGTCATTGTCCCATTCTACAGTTGGTTCAATACCTTGACGTGCCAATTGACGCGCGCGCTTGCTTGCCACTAGTACAAGCTCAAAGCGGTTGTCTACATGGTCTAAACAATCTTCAACGGTGACGCGTGCCATAAGAATTCTCGTTTGAATAATAAATTTTAACAGACTGCACAGTATAAAAGGCTTTGTCTATAGACTCAAGTTTTAATCACTGCTCAGTCGGCGTAATCAGTTTCTGAATCAGTTTTTCATGACGGTTGGCTTGTTGGCTAAGCACCAGACGATTGGCAATAATCACCGCTTCAAGGTCATGCAACGCCTTATTAAAGTCGTCATTAATAATGATATAGTCAAAGTTGCTATATTGTTGCATATCTTCTACCGCGCAGCTTAGACGATGTTCAATCACATCCACTGCATCAGTACCACGGTTAGACAGGCGTTCACGCAAGTCGAACTGGCTTGGTGGCAAGATAAAAATTTGTTTAGATTCAGGAAAAAGTCGACGAACCTGTTGCGCACCTTGCCAGTCAATTTCCAGTAGCACATCATGACCTTTGGCCAGTTGCTCTTTGACTGTGGCTTGCGCAGTACCGTAGTAATTACCAAATACTTCAGCGTATTCGATAAAACCACCTTCATTGACCAGATTTAAAAAATCTTCTTTATTGGAGAAATGATAGTGTACGCCATCGAGTTCGCCAGGTCGTTGACCGCGTGTAGTGTGTGACACAGAAACGTGAAGATTGTTGACACGCTCAAGTAGGGCTTTAACAAGGGATGTTTTGCCTGTTCCAGACGCTGCAGAAACGACAAACAAGAGACCCGACATGATATTTTTCCTGATATGATAAAATATCTTCTCTATTTTAGAGTAGAGCGGCTTTAAACTAAATAGTTGTCAGTCGATTGTTTACATTTATTTCAATTGAACCGCTAAAAATGGTGTGAGTATTGAGGATTCTATGGAAATTGTTTTAGCCAACCCACGTGGTTTTTGTGCTGGTGTAGATCGTGCCATTGCGATCGTGAACCGTGCCCTAGAATGCTTTAACCCACCGATTTATGTGCGGCATGAAGTGGTGCATAATAAATTTGTGGTCGATGACTTGCGTCAGCGCGGTGCGATTTTTGTCGATGAACTCGACGAAGTTCCTGACGATAATATCGTGATTTTTAGCGCACATGGTGTTTCTAAAGCCGTACAACAAGAAGCTGAACGTCGTGGTTTAAAGGTTTTTGATGCGACTTGTCCGTTGGTCACCAAGGTACACATTGAAGTGACGAAATATGCCCGTGAAGGTGTAGAAGCGATCCTGATTGGTCATGAGGGCCATCCCGAAGTTGAAGGCACCATGGGGCAATATGACAAAAAAAATGGTGGTGAGATTTATCTGGTTGAAGATGAAGAAGATGTCGCCGCTTTAACTGTACGCAATCCTGAAAAAGTCGCTTTTGTCACGCAAACCACTTTATCAATTGATGATACAGCGAAAGTGATTGATGCTCTTCGCCAGAAATTTCCGCTGATTCAAGGCCCACGTAAAGACGATATTTGCTACGCCACCCAGAACCGTCAGGATGCGGTGCGTGACTTGGCCAATCAGTGTGATGTGGTGCTGGTGGTCGGGTCGCCAAACTCGTCGAATTCGAACCGCCTACGTGAACTGGCCGAGCGCATGGGCAAACAGGCGTATCTGGTTGATAATGCCGATCAACTGGATCAGGCCTGGTTTAATCCTGAAACGAAAATTGGTGTGACTGCCGGCGCATCTGCTCCGGAAATTTTAATTAAACAGGTGATTCACCGTTTGCAGGACTGGGGGGCAACTGCACCTGAAGAGCTTGCCGGTCGTGAAGAGAACATTACCTTTAGTTTACCGAAAGAGTTACGTATTCCTGTAACTCAGGCTTAAGGCATGAATAGATTTGTCTGAAAATAAACAAAATTAGTCGAATAAAAAGTGCCCCATGTTTCTAATAACAGAGGCATTTTTTATGTTGTTATGGATAACTGATAGAGGCTGGTGTGACTGATTTGACAGAGGTTGGAATTGTATTGCCTCCACCTTTGGCTTTTCCTAACGTCACATTCACATTCCCTCCCATTTGGGTGGGGTCTTGAGTCATATCGGTTGTTTGGTCGCCAGTTACTAGAATATTACCAAAAACATTAATATTGGCATTACCGACGAATTTTCCTGATGCTGACCCTGTGCCTCCAGCACCTCTAGACCCTATCATATTTCCGTATAGGAACATTGGTGCCCCTGGAGATGAGTTAAATTCGAATCCTGTATCGGTTAATAAGAGTATATTTGCTAAGTTGGCAGGATATGAATCCATGTCTTTAATAAATTGACTTTTATTGGCGTTAAAATAGGCCATTGTGCTATAGCCCACGGGCTTGCCAGCAGTACTAAGGTTATCGCGCAGAATTGCATCATGTGGTTTGCAGTATTGTGTTGGATAATTGTTTGCTGGGCAGACTTTATTTAAACGAGCTAGAATATTTGCATCATTCGCTTCTAACAGATAGTGATATGGAGCATATGCATGGAATTCTGCACCGTGCTGATTACCGTTAGGCTGGACAGATTTAATTGTTCCTGTTGCAATAATAGTATTAATTATATCATCATTCCGAGTGTATGCGTTGCTCGCTATTTGATCATTCTTTTTTTTCATCGTTAAATTGACATCGCCATCAAACCAAGTAATCCCCGCTAGTTGTGCAGCTGAACTATCAAACGTCCACACACCGCGGCTCAATGACACACCGCTTGGGCATGTGATTGATGTTTTTGTTGTAATATTGCTTGTACCTGATAAGTTATTTTTAGAGCAGATAGCAGCTCCAGCCGGACTTTTTTCAAAAATATAATTGGCATCTGATTTCAAACTCATTGCATCAGGAATATTTATTCCGCCTAAATATGTAGTAACCGTAATATTTCTGACAGTTCCACCTCCTGTAATTGTACCAGCATTAGCACCACCAACGGCAATTGATACATTGTCTCCTACTATTCCACTAAATTCTGCACTTCCGAAAACCTTCAATCCACTCGCAAAGATCGACCCTGTTACAGTGCTCGTTGTTACCGTATCGGTGACTTTAAACAAGGCGCGTAAAATGGCTTTGGCACCGCCACTTTCGCCTATAATATCAAAGCAATAATTCCCCATTCCAGAGGGGCAGCTTGGGGATTTGTTGTAGTTAATGACTGTACCTGTCGTAGACGTAACCGTGCCTGTGGTGGTTGCGGCTATTTTCGCCATATCCATATTTGAACTTTTTAAAAACTCAGATAAGGCTTGATAACCGACCATAGTCTGCATTTGAGCTTGAGTTTGTGCATGCGTGGTTACCGCACTCGATTGCATGGTCTTTACGGAAGCCACGTAGCCAATCGTTGCAACGGTTAGAGTCATTCCCACTAGCAAAATAAATAGCAAAGATGTGATGCCAGACTGTCGTCGTTTCATATTGATTTTTTTATGAATACCCTTTGTTTTCATTTTAGTTCTCCTTGCTGTTATGGGTTCAGTAGACAGGTGGTGTTGCGAATTTGTCTAGCGACACTATCACTACTTGCCGCATAACTATATGCAGTCACTTCAATGGTAAATTTACCCACAAGACCGCTGACGGCTGGATTTGAGTTGATAATGCCGAATGGTGTGCAATTCGTTGCATCACTGACTTTAAACTCGAACTCACCTATACGGTTGTTGCTATTTTTAATTGTGGTGTTTGCGCTTTTAATCGGCATCAATAAAGTTTTGGTTGCCCCTGTGCTTGGGACTATTGCCTCTGAACAGCTATAACTCGAATATAGATTTAAACCATCAGTTTCATTGGCAAGGGCTTGGCAAATCGCACCTGATTTCCAAACAAATATAGGGCCAGCAGTGCCTTTTGTAATGAGCGTTCCATTTGCAGCTCGAACAGCAAAATTGGTACCATAAACCAAAGGAGTGGCAGAGTCATATCCTATGCTTTGCATCATTTTGTCAATGGAAATCAGTCCCAACATTAGCATGCTGTCTGTACCTGCGCCTAAACTTGATTCTGCGGTCAATTTCCCTGTTGTGATAAAAACCCGAGACATCGCTAACACAATAATAATTGCCAATGTCATAGCAATGAGCAGTTCAATCAGCGAGACACCCTTTTGGGAGAAGTTTAAAGTTTTCATATTTTTTCCTCCCTTGTTTAATAAGGTTTAATGTCTGCTGGGATTGGAACAAATGCGTTATTGTTGGTGTTGTTTTGAACTTTTAATGCTGGGAATTTCACTTTTATTTCCCCAGTAGTTGTTGATGCGATACCACCACCACTGCCATAGGCTGCGACGGTATAAGAGCCTTCTGTGTAGGTGCAATCTAGGTTGATATTTGTGGATGCTACGGTGATGGTTTTTGTACCAGCCGTTATGCACTGTGAAGATTCCAGTTGATTGCGCATTTGGCTAATGGTGTGTAAATGCACATTTTGATCACGATGAATCACTGCTGTACGTGCAGCAATAAAAGCACTTCCCAATCCAATAATTGCCATTAAAAAAATGGAAATGAGAACTTCAATCAGTGTCACACCACGTTGCTTTGAAAACGGATGCTTATAATTTAGCTGTCGCATCTGTGCCTCCATTCGCTGTAATCGTATAGTCTGTGCACGTCGAGATATTTTGACCGTTATTGTTGAATTGTAAGGGAGTGGTGCAGCCAGTCGGGCTAAGACTGATAGTCACTGGTGCAGGTATTTTAGCTTTCCAAATAACGACAGGAGTGGCTTTGGCATTTTCAACCGTTATTTCTTTGCTAGTATTGTTAATTTTAAGGGTTGCCGCTGCGGTAGTCGCACCAATAACACCCTCAGGGTTCTGTAAAGCTTCATTTCGTACTTTGCCCAAAGCTTCAACTAAGAGTTTTTCCGCATTGCTGATGTTTGTATTGGCCATCCATGCTTGCCCTAAAGGCATAACTTTGGTGGCCAATAGACCCAATAGCGCAATTGTAATGAGTAGCTCTATGAGCGATACACCATGTTGTTTTACCATGATGACATCCCGCCACATGTTGTACCTCCGCTAATGGTACGCGTGTTGGCTTGGTTGAGCGTTAACGTGCAACCAGCATTTCGAGTTCCTGTTTTTCCTGTTGCTGTTAAGGTGTATCCTGTCATTTTTGGAGGGGTGGCGCTGTTCATAGTGCCACTTACTGTATAATCAAAACTATCCGCTGATGGTTGCCAATCTGTAGCATAGGTTTTAGTTTCTGCGGTCGTTGTGGTTGGGTTTGGAGAGGGTGCAGTATAGGCTAAAGTTCTGAGGTAATTTCTTTCGACTACAAGGCTGAGCGCCACCAGATCAGAAGCTGCACTTTTGGCCTTAGATTTGGTAACATAGCTTGAATATGAAGGTAATGCGATTGCCGCCAAAATAGCAATAATGGCAACCGTCACCATCAGTTCAAGGAGTGTGAATCCTGAGTGTTTTTTAGACTGTGTTTGAGTTAACACGAAGGATTTTTGAGTCATAGGACGTAAAAAAAATATATTGAATGGGCAATCTTTTTTCATTGAATGAATGTCCATAATTACAAAAAATTTATCTTAACTTTGAGTGTAAATTAATTAGATATAAACAAAAGAATAAAAGTGACCAACGAGATAAAAATAGAGATAAATGGTTGGCTGTACATGAATTAAAAAAAACGATCAAAGATTAAAACTTAAAAAAACAATTTAAAAAGTTGTGAGGAGAAACTCGTGTATGAAAAAAATATCAGCTTAAACAGGAGTTTGTTTAGTCGAAATATTGGTGGCATTATCGGTGTTGGCGATTAGTATTCTCGGCTTTATTGCCTTGAAATGTCTGGTTGTTGAAGAGACATCCGAAGCTATTCATCGTGTAGAATGCATGAATATTGCTTGTGATTTGGCAGAACGTATGCGTGCAAATAGGCATGGTTTTTAAGCTATAAAATAAAAACCTCTACTGTGGCAAATCAAACGACATTTATAAGTGACTGTATGCGTAATTTTTCAGTGCAGCCGCTTTGGCTGATTTTGATGTGGCGCAGGTAACGCAGAAAGTAGCCCATTTAGGTATAATCGTAAATATGTTGCCATGTGCAGCAAATAATGACGGTCGAAATTGTTTATATGTAGCATGGGGGAGACCAATGCAATGGATGGTACAGTAGCAAATGATTGTACCGATGGCTCTGCTTATGCCTGTCTATCTGAAATCACCTGTGGGCATTTTTTCGTGTCATCAGCTCCATTTGTATAGACGAAATCAATTTGCTCATTTTGTGGTATTTGATCAAGTAAATCACCAAGTACTTGTGAATCACTGACATTGTTTGTAGTGAGCTGAACTGCCCGTATTTGAAGTGTTTTAGCATAGACACCAATATGCAGCTTACGCTATTGTCGACGATATTCAGGTTGATGTTTCTTGCGTTTCTACTCACCTTCACCCAGAAACTTTAAACCTGCGCAATCAACAAGTAGGTGAAGTCCATCTTTGCTTTTTTGATAGCTGATCGTAATATCAATATGCTTTTGTCGTCCGCAAATTGTTGTGTAGTTCAGCGTAGTCCAATTCACAAAGTTTTAATGACACTTTGCACAATGCCTGTGATCATACGGAAAGATAATCGAAATAAGGACTTATCATCAAACAGCATTGAATGGCGGTATCGGAATAGGTTTGATTTCGACCATGTTTGCCTTTTGCTTGGGCATACCATTGGGTATTGGGATCAAAACAGATCGAGAGATTTCCTCGATTGATCAAAACATGGTTGTAATAAGACTAATTGGTTGTACGATAGATTTTAGGTGTAGGCTTATTCATCTGAGAATTATATTGCTGAATCAGACCTTACGGACAGCTTTGTGAAACAAAGCCGTTACAGGCTCTGCCCAAGAAGGAAATGGGCATTTGGTGTTGAATTATCATGGTGAACGATGTTGACTCCCAGGTTCTGACAAGAATAATAGTAGGGCTTGTACGCCCTCCGCAACCTTAAACTGGGACGGCTGCTAAAATAAATTCAAACCTGCGGATAAATACGTTTAGATCTTTCATTCAGGGCAAACTTCGCGTAAAATACTGCCCTCTATGAAAGGGGTTTGAAATGTATCGATGGTCGGTACAGGGATAATCCGTAAAAACTATAAGGTTGTATCATGGTAGTTATTCGTCTTACTCGCGGTGGTGCTAAAAAGCGTCCATTCTATCAAATCGTTGTAACTGATAGCCGCAATCCACGTGACGGTCGTTTCATCGAACGTATCGGTTTCTTCAACCCTACAGCGCAAGGTAAAGCAGAGAAACTTCGTTTAGATGCTGAACGTTTTGCTCACTGGGTTTCTCAAGGTGCTCAACCTTCTGATCGTGTTGCTTCTTTAGCTGCTCAAGCTAAGAAAGCTGCAGTTGCTGCATAATTTTTATATAAATTAGGTAGTAGCTTGCCCATGACACCAACACAGAATGTTCCCGAAGATCGTATTCAGATTGGACAGTTGCGTTCAGCATATGGATTAAATGGGTGGCTCTGGGTCTATTCCAATACAGAACCTATGAGCAACATATTTGACTATCTGCCTTGGTACATTGAGACCAAAGCAGGTTGGCAAATTGTCGATGTAAAACGTTGGAAACCACATGGTAAAGGCCTGGTTGTTTCGCTGAAAGGTGTGAGTGATCGCACTGGCGCAGACGAACTGGTTGGCTCCAATGTCTGGATCTCTAAATCGCAACTGCCTCAAGCAGGCGTAGATGAGTACTATTGGTCTGATTTAAAAGGTCTAACTGTGTTAGGTCTGGACGATGAAGAGCAAGAAGTCAATCTCGGTCAAATTTTTGAGCTGTTTGAAACAGGTGCTAACGATGTGATGGTGGTTCGCGCAACTGCCGACAGCATCGATGGCGAAGAGCGAATGATCCCATGGCATAAAGATGTGGTGCAACGCGTTGATCTTGAAGCTGGTCGTATCTACGTCAATTGGGGCGTAGACTACTAAGAATTTTTCGGAAATACGGGAGTCTGCGATGTTTTTTGCAGTCATTACGCTTTTTCCTGAAATGTTTGAAGCGATTACAGCCTATGGGATTAGCGGGCGCGCAGCAAAACGTGAGTTGATGCAAATTCATTGCATCAATCCTCGCGATTATGCGACGGGCAACTATAAACGCGTGGATGAACGTCCATTCGGTGGTGGTCCGGGTATGGTGATGATGGCTGAGCCTCTCGCAAAAGCAATCCAGCATGCCAAAGAGCTTGCAAGGCAAGCGGGTGCAGTTCAGGTTCCTGTGGTGTATATGTCACCGCAAGGAAAAACCTTAAACGAAACTGCGGTACAGGATTTTGTCAAATATGACGGAATCATCGTACTGTGCGGACGTTATGAAGGCGTCGATGAACGTTTGATCCAGCAATACGTTGATCAGGAATGGTCAATTGGAGATTACGTCTTGTCGGGTGGTGAACTGCCTGCGATGGTTTTATTGGACAGTATTATCCGGAGACTTCCGGGTGCCATGTCTGATGAACAGTCACACGTGCAAGACTCATTTGTGGATGGTCTTCTAGATTGCCCACAATATACCAAGCCAGATCATTTTGAAGGTTTGGATGTGCCTGAGGTGTTAAAGTCCGGGCATCATGCCAATATTGAAAAATGGCGGTTTTTGCAGCGATATCAGCGTACACTTGAACGCCGCCCAGAGTTGGTGGAAAAAGTCGAGTTGACCAAGCAGCAGAAAAAATGGCTAAAAGATTTGTAAGATATTGATGAGTGATCATTTCTGTCTTCAAGCAAGTACTTAAAATTATTTAAGTATTCTTTAATAGGCTCTTTATGGTTGAGATGGTCAACCATAAAGGGAAAGATAATCGGGTGTATGCGCTTTAGCCTCTATACCCAGCGATGATCAGACCTCTTCTGACTCGCACATATTGGAGATACCCCATGAGCGGTAAGCATCCTTTAGTTCAAGTAATTGAAAACGCACAATTGAAACAAAACATCCCTGCTTTTGCACCAGGTGATACAGTTATTGTTCAAGTTAAAGTAAAAGAAGGCGACCGTGAGCGTTTACAGGCGTTCGAAGGCGTTGTAATTGCTAAGAAAAACCGTGGTTTGAACTCTGCGTTCACAGTACGTAAAATTTCTAGCGGTGTTGGCGTTGAGCGTGTATTCCAAACTCACTCTCCAATCGTTGCTGGTATCGAAGTGAAACGTCGTGGTGACGTTCGTCGTGCTAAACTTTACTACCTACGTGAATTGTCTGGTAAAGCTGCACGTATTCGTGAAAAATTACCAGCTCGTAAAACTAAAGCTTAATTTTAAGCTTTATACGAGTAAAAAAATGCGCCTTTGGGCGTATTTTTTATGCCTAATTTTTATGTAGATTTATTCGAAATGTTCCTGAAAAGGCAAGATCATAGCATCAAAAATATCCAAGAAAATTTTATGAATAAACATCAGGAATAATACAAAATATCCCCAAGACGGGAATCCTGCATTAAAAAGTTGAATGCAAATAAAACATTGTGTGATAGCCAGTAAAATACTGATCCATACATTTGCGATAATATGTCGATGACAAGAGGGGCAATAATAAGGCTCATATTTTTTAAATTGAAAAGGATTAATGACTTTTCGTTTGCAGCAGGGGGCAGGTTCTTTTAAATTTGTTTTTGATTTCTATAGAACGTATCTGCATTTATTTTATTTCACACTTATTTTTTATATTTGATGAATATTTTATATGCAGTTTGATCATGATTAGCAAGTAAATTTTAAGAAAAAAATTAGCGAAAAATAAGATAGAAAAGCCTCTGGATGAATAGAGGCTTGTGTAGCTCTATAAACCTTGCAGTTTTAAGCGGTTGGCATGCTGGCGATAAACATCGACTGGGTCTGGAGCAAAGATATTTTTTAACCCGAGTAACTGGTTCACTTCATCCAGATGGTTCCAGTTGTAGTTATCCCGAATGGTTTTACCGAATTTGGCACTACAGCGGGAGACCAGACCATCATTTTCCTTGCCGCCATCAATGAGTAAAGCTGTAACTTTAAGTGCTGAATCAGGATCGAGCGGGTTGGTGACTTGGCCTACACCTGTGAATGAATAGTTGTAGATACCTTTTTGTTGATATGCACCTTCACCACAGGTGGTAGTCGGCATACCGAGCGGATATTTCTGGTTGAATTGAGCGGATCCTGCCAGGGTCAGGCTGCTACCACCGGCCAGAGAATCATGCGGGAAACTGTTCGGATCCAACCCTTGTGCCCAGGTGATGGCCTTAGACACCAGGTTGATACCACCGACTAAAGGCCCTTGTATCGGTGTACCTTCTGCTTGCAGGATCAGGTCTCCAACCGGGGAGCCCTTATGCGGAGCACCGACAGAAGTCAGGGAAGCGACTATTCCATTCCCTGCACCTGCGACATAACGAATGGTCGGGCCGCCATGGGAATGACCAATCAGATTGACTTTGTCTGCACCGGTAATGGCCTGAATTTCTTTGACTTGCTCTAAAAGTTGTTCACCCCGAATTCCTGAGGAGTTAAAAGGTGAGACACGTGTTGCCCAGACATTGCCGCCATTACGCGCCAGATCCGGTAAAATCTGATACCAGTAATCCAGTCCAAACTGGTCGGTACCGACCCGGATAAAGCCTGCCATACCATGTGCGAAGACAATTGGATATTGGGTCTTGGCATATTGTGAACTGGCTTTTGCTGTGACCTGACTGGCTTGGGTGGATGCCTGAGTGCTGAGGCATGTACCCGCCAGCAGCAGGCCGGTGATGAATGCTCCGAATTTCATTATATTTTCCTCACTTTTGTTGTTTTAACGGGATGATCCTCATCCGGTTGTCTAAAGTCCCCCTCTGCAGCAGGGACTCAGTTTCCTAAGTTTTTTTAATTAATAGAGATGATCTATTCATAAAAATAAGTGATTTATAAGCCTTGCAGTTTGAGCCGGCTGGCATGTTGGCGATAGAGGGCGATCGGATCCTGCGCAAAAGGGCCCAAAATACCGAAAAACTGGTTTACTTCATCAAAATGGTTATGGGCATAGTCCTGACGAATGATCTGGCCATAGCGTCCGCTACACAGTGGCAGGGCACCATCATTGGCTTCTCCTTTCAGGAAACTGCTACCTAAAGTCACAACTGTAGATTCAATCGCATCCAGCGGATTGGTCGTCTGCCGGTTGCCCATCCAGGAATAGTGGTAAATTCCATTGGGTGTAAGTTTGCTGCCCTGAGACTGACAGTCTTTGGGAATGGCAGAGGAGCCATATTTCACATTGAAGGCCTGAATCGCCTCTGGATTCATGGCTTGCAGTGCTTCGATCATACTGACCGGATACTGGTTAGCTGTAACCAGATTCATGCTGTGGCCCAAAATTGTACCAATGGCATGGATAAAGGGTTCAAGCAGTGGCGTCTGGCTGGCATTGACAAAAACCGGGGTGCCTTGCATCGCCCCGGCAATGGCGGTTAAAGAGGCGGCTTTATGCGGTGCAACGCCCTCGATATATTGAATTGTTGGGCCACCTTGGCTATGCCCAATCAGATTGACTTTCTTATGGCCCGTCAGTGCCAGTATTTCATCAATTTGCATCAAGAGCTGTTCACCGCGCAGTTCATTGGACGCAACAGCAGACAATTCGGCAGAAAACACCCATGCACCATGCCGGCTCAGGTCTTGGGGAATCTGATACCAATAATCTAAACCGATGTGATCTGTTCCAATCCGGTTAAAACCTAGACCAAAACCATGAACAAAGACCATCGGGTATTTTGTCTTGGCATAACTCGAGAGGACAAAATTGCTTTTATATTCCTGTAATGCCGAGGCTTGCACAGGGCCAGTTAATAGGGAAACCAGTAGCAAAAAGCTTAAGTAAGATATTATTTTTTTCATTGCAGCTTCCCGATCGCGGATAGGTCAAATAAAAAGAACCAGAAAAAAAGCCTATATTTCAGCTGAAAATACAGGCACTCTGGGGTTATAAACCTTCTAATTTGAGTCGGTTGGCATGCTGGCGGTAGAGGGCGACCGGATCTGGTGCAAACACGCCTTTCAGACCAAACATCATATTGGCCAAGTCCGTATGATTGAGTTTGTACTGGTCATGAATCACCTTGCCCATGAACGCACTACAACGTGAAACCATGCCATCATTGTCTTTACTGCCATAAGATAAAGGGCCGAGCTGCATCAGGATCGTATCAATATCCAGGGCATTGGTGGCTTGGGCCACACCCGTCCATGAATAATAATGAATGCCTTTACTATCTTTCTGTTTTAAATTTTTATTGCAGTTTTCTGTAGAAGCCAATACGCCATCTTTGACCACCTGCTGTGCCACTGTGGCATTAAAAGTATTTGAACCGGTCTGGCTCAGGGATTTCATGGAAGCATCAAAATCAATTTCCAGTTCAGGCTTAAACTGACCCAGTGCAATCAATGGACCAATAATATAATCACCTAAAATGTTAAAGGCGGTACGCGTCAGGCTATTGTTCTGAATATCATCTGCCACTTTGGAGCCATGGTAGGTTCCTGCAACGCCGGTAATAGAGGCGATATACTGCGGCTGGGTCGCTGCAACATACAGCACTGTTGGTCCGCCATGAGAGTGACCAATCAAATTCAGTTTTTTCTTGCCGGTAATTGCCACAACCTCTTCAACCTGATGAACTAGTTGTTCACCGCGATGCGCCGTTGTATTTGCTGGAGACAATTGTGCCGCAAAGACGGTTGAGCCATTACGTGCCATATCTGGCAGAATCTGATACCAGTAATCCAGCCCGATACTATCGGTGCCAATGCGTGACCAGCCTAGCCAGCCATGCACCATCAAGATCGGATATTTGGTCTTGGCATAGTCAGACCGGCTCTTTTCGATGACTTGTGTTGCACTCGCTGCAGCCTGAGTCTGTGCAGAAAAACTGAATCCCATAGTGGTCGCTAAAGCCACAGTCAGTAACTGGGCTGTCTTGCTGAAAGTATACATAGCTGTCCCTTCTTAAATTTTATCGTTATTCAAGCAATCATTGCTTTTTGTAGAGTGTCGCAAGCCACAAATCAGACGATGAAAATATAGTTCTGGCCTTCAGTGGCTAAGCAATTTTTCTTTTGAAGAAACGGTATTTTTTCACTTCAGAGGTCTAAAACCATGTCATTTGGGGACATGCAGGACAGGAGGGATTTACATTGTAAATATATGTTTTATTAACAGATGTATTTAAATAAAAAGTCTTTGAAATAATTGAAATTTTTCTAAGTTATTTTGTGTAAATGCGAAATATTTGGAAACAACTATAAAAGATCATTTTGAGAAAAAATATAAAGTTATCAAAAGGGCATTTATAAAAAAGCCATCAACAGGTGATGGCTTTTAGGCTTAGTCAGCAAAGGGCAGCTTGGCTCCCTGATCATGAACCTGTTCAAAGGTTTCTACCCGCAGCTGTTCTTGCGGTGTATTAAAATGTTTGCTGCGAAGTTGGGCAATGGCTTGCTGTTTGGCAGTATCGGACATGCTGGATTGGTTAATCTGATCCCGTTCATCTAAATAGCCAGTCACCCGGTTTTTCCAGTCGCTGCGTTGTACATCCAGTTGTTCCAGACGTTGTGTCGCTTCAGGGCCGACCAGATTAATCCGCATCTGACGGATTTCATCGCTGGAACCACCACGGGCCTTAATATCAGCGGTGAGTTTGCGCAGATCTTCCAGTTTATTCAGTTGTTCCAGATTTTCCTGCCAGTCCTGTGGGAGCTGTTGAAACAGTGCTTTGAGCTTTTGGGCTTTTTCAATTTCCGTTAAGCCTTTGTCTGCCAGTACGCTCATCCGGTCCAAGGTATATTCATGATAGGCATCTTCTGTGCCAAACAAGCCTTCAATTTCATACTTGGAAAAGTACTGCTGGCGCAAATTCTGGGTACTGTTATAGATACTGCGGTAATAGGCAGGATCTTCCTGATTCAGCCCGGCCGGTGCAGTGAGCTGGCCCAAATCCTGACGGTACTGGATATAACGATCCCATAAATCCAGAATTTGCGAGAGTGCTGGTTCCTTATGATTCTGGCGAATATAGGCTTTAAAATCCTGCTGGATCTGCTGCAGATTTTTTTCACCAAACTGGGTAATAAAATATTCAAAACAGTTGCGGGTCTGTTCATTCACGATCAGACGATTGCTGGCATCTAACTGCATCTGACAATTAATTTCGGTATCTTGCTGGCTGGCACTGGGGAAGGCCGCATTGGCAGGATCATTGACCAAGAGTGCGGTTTGCTCTACCTGAGTTTCAGTTAAAGGCGTTTTTGTCCCGGTATCCGACTGGGTATTTTCTTTTGGAGACAGCCATAAGATCAGCGTGAGTATGCACAGCACCAGCAAAGCCAGAATGATCCATATTTTATATTTCTGCATATCCTATGCACCTATTTTCTCGTTATTTCATTATTTTTAGAGGTTTAAGCTTTTTAAAAGCTTTTAGATGTTCAAGCCGGCTCAATATGCCATAAAAATCATTAGAGACTATAGAAAAGTTGTAAATCCTCTCGCAGGGTTTTACCATGACGCCAATTTATAAAATGTCTGATTTTTTGCCATGAAAGCATCATCTCCTAAAATTCAGCGTCGTCATCTTAGTGGTGTCTTCCTGCTTAATAAGCCTTTGGGTATCAGCTCTAATGCCGCATTGCAAAGAGTCCGCTGGTTGTACCGTGCACAAAAAGCCGGCCATACCGGTGCGCTGGATCCGCTGGCATCCGGTTTATTGCCCGTGTGTTTGGGGGAGGCGACCAAGTTTTCGCATTATTTATTAGATTCGGTCAAGCGTTATCAGACGACCGTATTTTTGGGGCATAGTACCACCACGGGCGATGTCGAAGGTGAGGTGCTTCTGGAAAAAGCGGTTCCTGAACTCTCGGAAGCCTTGATTCAGGACACATTGGCACAGTTTATCGGGGATATCCAGCAAGTGCCGCCGATGTATTCTGCCTTGAAAAAAGAAGGCCGTCCTTTATACGAACTGGCGCGCAAAGGTATCGAGATTGAACGTGAAGCGCGTCCAATTACGATTTTAGCGATTGAGTTTTTGTCCTTTACGGAGAACAGTATCACGCTGGATATTACCTGTTCTAAAGGCACTTATATCCGGGTTTTAGGTGAAGATATTGCCAAAGCGCTGGGAACTTATGGCCATCTGACTTATCTGCACCGCATCAAAACCGGCCATTTTGATTTGATTCCAAGTTATACCATTGAATATCTGGAAAGCCTGAGCGAAGCAGAGCGTGATGCACTGTTATTGCCGGCCTATGCACCGGTTGATCATTTTCCAAAAGTGCAGGTACCCGAAAGTCGTGCAGAATATTTTAGCCGCGGCATGGAAAGCAATATCGAACATGAAGCAGCTGAACAGGTGCTGGTTTTTGATGGTGAGAAATGTCTGGGGCTGGCAGAAATCACCGACAAAAAACGTCTGGTGCCCAAACGCGTCCTGAACCTCTAATCGAGTCAATATATGGAAATTGAGATCATCATCAGTCTGGTTGTCTTTGCATTTTTTGCAGGGGCGATTGATGCTGCCGTAGGCGGTGGTGGTCTGATCCAGATTCCGGCAATTATGGGGAGTTTACCGCATCTACAGCCCTGCTACGGTCTTTGGTACCAATAAATTCGCTTCCATTTGTGGCACAGCTTCTGCGGCATTTTCCTATCTGTGTCAGGTGAAACTGCCTTGGCTGCTCTTGGGCGTGATTGCACTGTGTAGTTTTGTCAGCTCTTTTATTGGTGCAGCCAGCGTTACGCTAATTCCAGTCGAGATTCTTAAGCCTTTTGTGCTGGTCATGTTGATCGTGATCGCCATCTATCTTTAGTGTGAAAGAGGACTCCACCCAACATTAGGGTGGAGGTGAATTTCACGACTTTTTTTTGGTGTTTTTTTAGTGCAATATGATAGAATAATTTACATTAAGTTTCTGTATCTAAATAGATTTAAGGCGAAATGAAGATCAACAAAGCGTACAAATTTAGGCTTGAGCCTAATGCGGAACAAGAGCTTGTTTTAAACAAGTTGCTTGGCTCTGCACGTTTTGTTTGGAATCAAATTTTAGCTGTATCATTTGAGATGCTTGCTAAAAATGAGCGAATCAACAAAGTTAATTTAGTCAATAAAATTCCTGAATTACGCAAAAAACCTGAATGTGCTTTTTTAGAAAAAAGCTCTAATGGTGTTTCACTCCAACAAAAAGTCCGTGATCTTGGTGATGCTTGGGCTAAATTTTTTGATAAAAAAGAACAAGCCAAGTTAAAGCAAAAACCATTTAAGCCTAAAAAACCAAGATTCTTTAAGTTGACCGATGGCAGTGAAATTCAGCTTAGACCACTCATGCCACGATTTAAAAAGAAATCTGATGGTTATGATTCAATTCGCATTGTTCAATTTGGCAGATATTGTTGGGTTAAAGGTAATCAGGTTAAGTTGCCTAATGACATTGGCGTTGTGAAATTCAGAAAATCACAAGAGATTCTTGGTGAAATCAAGAATGTCACAATCTCAAAGCATGTTGGAAAGTGGTATATCTCTTTCGGTGTTGAAAGCACAATAGATGCACCGATTCACCCATCCAAATCAGCCATTGGTGTTGATCTAGGTGTTAAAAAATTAATTACAACATCTAGTGGTCAGGTGTTCGACCCGATCAATAGTTTTAAAGCTAATCAAGTTAAATTAGCTAGGCTTCAACGCAAGTTGAAGAAGAAAACCAAGTTCAGCCAAAATTGGAAAAAGCTCAATTTAAAGATCAATAAACTACACCATCATATTGCCAATATTCGGCATGACTACTTGCATAAAGTCACTACAACTCTCAGCAAAAACCACGCAATGATCGTAGTTGAGGACTTAAAAGTAGCCAATATGTCGAAGTCAGCAAAAGGTACAATCGAGAACAAAGGAAAGAATGTGAAAGCCAAGTCAGGCTTGAACAAATCAATTCTTGATCAAGGTTGGTCAATGCTTGTCAAAATATTGGAGTATAAGCAACAATGGCGAGGTGGTTTACTCGTTAAAGTTGACCCTAGATATACAAGTCTAACTTGTAGCTCATGCGGTCATGTAGCGAAAGAGAATAGACAAACTCAATCTAAATTTGAGTGTGTTGAATGTGGCTTTAGCGAGAATGCGGATATTAACGCTTCTCGCAACATTTTAGCGGCAGGACATGCCGTTTTGTCTGTGGAGGGTCGATGCGGTAAAGGTCGCCCTGTGAAGCAGAAAGCAAGTGAAATCCGTGAGGAAGTCACCTAAGAGCTTTTGCTTTTAGAATCCCCCCACTTGAGGTAAAATGAAAGTGAGGGGAGTATGTCAAACCTTGATGAAAAAACAGTTCGGCCAGGTGCATACCGAACAAAAACTGAATCGGAAAATGCTGATTCTGGCCGCTTTGGGCAGTCTGGCGATAGGCTTTTATGATGGTATCTTTGGTCCGGGCACCGGTAGTTTCTTTATTTTCTTTTTTATTCGCTATTTGAGCGTCGACTTCCTGCATGCATCGGCCTTATCGAAAATTGCCAATTTCACTACCAACCTGGCCGCCTTAAGCTTTTTTATTCCTAGTGGCAATGTGCTGTTTATGGTCGGGACAATGATGGCGGTAGCCAATATTTGTGGTTCCTTGGTCGGGGTGCGTTTGGCATTTAAATATGGCAGTGGCTTTATCCGGATTTTATTCCTGATTCTGGTCAGTCTGCTGATTTGCCGGATGGCATACCAGATGTTTTTTTAGATATAAACCCGATGTAAATCATTCTCGATATTAAAGTTTCTTAACAAATCACTTTATAAACTGTGTCTGAACCTGTTCTGAAAATCTTCTAGAATCAATGATATTAAAAATAAAACAATCGGAGAAATATCGGAATGACGACTATTTTTGAAGCATTAAGAGAGAGTCATGAGATTCAGCGTGATCTTGCAGAAAAACTATTACAGACTTCCGGGGATACAGCAGAACGCCGCGAGCTGTTCAAGCAACTCAAAAATGAATTATTTGCCCATGAGGCTGCGGAAGACCGTTATTTTTATATCCCCTTGATGATGACCGATTCAGGCCTGAATATTACCCGCCATGCCTTGGCCGAACATCATGAAATGGACGAAATGATTGAGGAATTAACTGCAACTGAATTGAGTAATCCGGGCTGGATTGCCATGGCCAAAAAACTTTCCGAAAAGGTGCATCATCACTTAAAAGAAGAGGAACATGGTTTCTTTCAGCAAGCTGGTAAAATTCTGGGAGAAGAGCAAAAGACCGCTTTAGCAGTGCAGTACAAGAATGAATACCAGCATTATAAAGACATGAAAAAAGATATGCTGGTACAAAGCTAAGCTTTAAATTCAAGTCGAATAAATAAAAAAGATGGCTGTAGTGCCATCTTTTTTATGCCAATTTACCTACCTTCTATATTTTGCTTTCAAAGCAAGTAAAAACACAGAATGGATAGGATATTTAATTAGTTATTCAAATTCCAATAAGCCTTTTAGGCATTCTTTTCTGCCGATCCTTGACGGGCGGCACGTACGGTCACACCGACAGAGGCCAGCATGATACAGACTAATGCTACCGTCTGAAGATACGTAATTTTCTCCCCCAATAGCATAAAACCGGTCAGTGCTGCCAAAGCTGGTGACAGGCTGGAGAGGGTGCCATAGCTGGTCTTGTTTAAATGCTGCAAAGCTTTTAAGTCCAGCGCATAGGGAATCGCTGTGGCCAGAACCGCAATGACAACGGCTTTACCCCAATGTTGCGTATCAATCAATGCGGGCGCATTGTTATAGAGCCCAATCGGAAGCAGACACAGGGCTGAAATGCTAATCGCAATAGTCAGTGCATGCATACCGATATTTTGCTGAACCACACGTTGCCCAAAGAAAATATACAGTGCCCAGCATAAACCCGCACCTAAAGCACAGGCGGCGCCGAGCAGGTCGAAATTACTGCTATTGGCCTGTCCCCATGGCACCATCAGTGCGATGCCTAAAATGGCCATTAATACCCAAATATAGTCACTACGATGTTTAATCGAAATGAGGGCTAGGCCGAGCGGACCAATAAATTCCAGTCCTACCGCAATTCCCTGCGGTAATCTTCCGAGGGACAGGTAGAATAAAATATTCATGACCCCTAAAGCGGCGCTATAGCAGAGCAAATCCCGCCATTTCAAAAAAGGCAAACGGGAAATAATTTTCCAGGAACGGAACATTACCCCAACAATAATTGCTGCAAAGCACAGCCTTAAAATGGTCACAGTAATCGGATCCAGCACACTAAACAGCTGTTTGGCAAAAGATGCACTAATCTGGTAGGAGGTCATGGATAAGACCATGAACAATACAGCAAGGAGTTGGGCGTTTGGCATGGAAGCAGCTTCTACCCAGAGCGGGTGAAAATGAGAAATAGGAGGAAATGAAATTATAGCAAACTGGTTAATTTTTAATGAGTAGGGCAAGGAAATATTTTGCCGAGGCGAACTTAAATTTTGATTCAATCAAGTTAAGTTTTGGTCCGATCAAATACCTAAAGATTTTAAATTCAAAGTTAATCTTCTATGTAATTGCGGTTACAAATTAATCAATTTTTAAATTGATCTTGTTTTTATATTTATTAAAATATCTTAGACCCCGTGATTCGGGTTAGCTTTAAAATAACAATGAAAACACCTTGGATCCCGTGTTTCTGGACAGAATTAAAATAACAATATCAAATAATTAAGGTAGATAATAATGAAATTAAGAATACTTTCTTGCGCCATTTTCAGCTGCATGCTGGCAGCATGTGGTGGTGGCTCCGATAGTTCTGATAATAATGAACCAGTCACTAGTCAACCGGCACCGACCAATCCTGGAACCCCGGGTGATGGAGCATCAGACACCATTTCTGAATTCTATAACTATCAATTCAACTTACCGAATATTGATGGATCAGAGATGGAATCGCAAAAACTTCTATTAGCCAGTCATAAAAATAAAATTACTGACGGCATATTATATGCGGATAATAACAGCGCTGTTGATACTGAATACGATCTTGAAGAAGATATGGTCTTCTCAACTTATGTCACAACAAAAGGGGTGTTCCCTGCAGATCGCACCCGTACAGCATTAGGTTATAAGCTGGAAAAAATATTAGAAAATACGACGACTCAATTTAAAAGTCGTCCTGTGACGATACCTGAGAACAATATCAGCAATCATCGACACATAGCGTGGTATGACCTGTCTGGTAAAGCATTAACTGAACGTACCAATATTGCTGTGGTGAAAATGTATGATGATCCCGCGACCAGAGTGTTCTTTAACAGTGATAATACGACAGCTGAGCGTAAATACTATAATGAGTTTGCAACCAATTTTGTCGATTTGCAGAAGGCCCGCAAATTCCCAAATGGATCTAAATGTTTCCGTCTTCTGGCTGAACATCCTGAAGAAGAATATATTGAATTTGATCCGGAAGTAAAAACTGGCTTTAGCACACTTGCTGAATGGCAGGCACAGCAGTCTGTCCAAGAAATGGCAAAAACGATTCTAGATGACACGATGGCTAACTTGAAATATAAAAAGGCAGAATATAAAGACGATGCTATGCAATATTACAAATATTTCGGTGCGATCGAATATCAAGGCGGAATTTATTCAGTTGATTTCTCGGAACATGGGGAACATATTGATCACGACGACTATATTGCTCAATCAAGACAGGCTGCCTTGGATGACTTGAATAAACAAGAAGGTGTAACTTCTTTAATGATCAAATGGACAGAATATATGTATGATCAGCTTGCCTCTGGATGTGATGGCTATAATGCGACAGCAGCGACTGTATTAAATACTGCGATTAAAGACGCAACACCACGTTAAAATTTGAAAATAAGTGATCTTAAATAAAGGCGCTCTAGCGCCTTTATTTTTATTCAAGATTTTTGTCTTTGGGTCGTCACCGTACAGCCTACCGAAGCACTGATAATCGTGGCCAATGCCAGCCACTGTGTCCACAACAAGGTTTCACCCAGAAAAAATAGGCCTGAGAGTGCGGCAATGGCGGGTTCCAAACTCATCAAGGTACCGAAACTCAGTGCGCTTAAATTACGCAGTGCGATCATTTCTAGAGTGAAAGGCAGTGCACTAGCCAGTACTGCCAAAGCCACAAAATACAACAAACTCATCGGTTCAAAAGTATGTGCCGGCATGCCTGCAAAGAGTGCGATCGGCATCAGTACCAGCATGCCGACAAACATGCCTAAGCAGACAGTATGATTGCCAGAAACGCCTGAAGGTCTTTGGCCGGCAACGATATATAAGGCCCAGCAGGCACCTGCACCCAAGGCGAATGCCATCCCAATCGGGTCAAGCGGCTGGGCAGCTTGATCAAAAGGGAACAGCAGAACCAGCCCTAAAATCGCCAGTCCGACCCAGACAAAGTCAAATTTTTGCCGTGCATAAAACAGGGCGACACTTAAGGGGCCAATGAATTCAAAAGAGACAGCAATCCCCAGTGCCAGGCGATTAATCGACAGGTAAAACAAGAGGTTCATGCCGGCCAGAGCAAGGCCGTAACTGATAATGGCTGGCCATTTGATCTGTCTGAAATGGATTTGCCAAATTTTAAAAATCAGTGCCAAAATCACAGCGCCCAAAAGCAGACGCATTGCGGAAACAGTCAGGATCGGAAACTGACCGAACAGATATTTGGCAAAGGAACCACTGCTTTGCATACTGATCATGGCGATCAGCAAAATCAGCGGCGCTTGCACGATGGGTGCAATTTTAAAATTCAGCATGACTAAATAGGTTTCGATTGCTCGAATAACGGAAGAGCAGCATAAGCTGAAAAAGTTTTAAAATAAAAACCTTAAAAAACAAAAAACCACAGCCCGAGAGCTGTGGTTTTTCTACTATATTGAATTAGAACAATACGCGTGCGCGGATTGTACCTTCAACATTCGAAAGCATATCGAGTGCTTCATGAGATGCAGCAGCATCGACATCCATTACCAGGTAACCGACATCACCTTTAGTCATCAGTGACTGACCAGAGATGTTGATGCCTTGTTCAGCAAACAGGTTGTTGATTTTAGACAACACGCCCGGAATATTTTGATGGATGTGCAGTAAACGGTGTTTGCCTTCAGTCAATGGCAATGCGATTTCTGGGAAATTCACCGCAGATAAAGTCATACCTTTGTCAGAATAAGCTACAAATTTCTCAGCGACTTCCAGACCGATGTTCGCTTGCGCTTCCATGGTCGAACCACCCACGTGCGGAGTCAGGATCACGTTTGGCAGGTTACGCAGTGGAGAAACAAATTCTTCACCGTTCGCTTTAGGTTCTTTCGGGAATACGTCAACCGCAGCACCAGCAATATGACCAGATTTGATCGCATCTGCCAGGTCTTCGATCACGACACAGGTACCACGTGCCGCGTTGATGAAGATTGAACCTTCTTTCATTTGCGCGAACTGATCTTTGGTCATGAAGTTACGTGTAGACGGAACATCAGGAACGTGTAGAGAAACCACATCGGCATTTGCCAAAAGTTCGCCCAAGCTACCGACTTGACGTGCATTACCTAAAGGCAATTTAGTCACTGTATCGAAATAGATCACTTTCATACCCATGCTTTCAGCAAGTACAGAAAGTTGTGAACCAATTGAACCGTAACCTACGATACCTAAAGTTTTACCACGTGTTTCGAATGAACCGACAGCCGATTTATTCCAGCCACCTGCATGTGTATCTGTTGATTTTTCAGGTACACGGCGCAGAAGAAGAATAGTTTCTGCCAATACCAGTTCAGCAACTGAACGTGTATTTGAATATGGTGCATTAAATACCGGAATACCGCGACGCATTGCAGCATCAAGATTGACCTGATTGGTACCGATACAGAAGCAGCCTACTGCAATCAGTTTGTTCGCGGCTTCAAATACCTCTTCAGTCAATTGAGTACGGGAACGAATACCGACAAAGTGTGCATCTTTAATCGCTTCTTTCAGTGCTTCACCCTCAAGCGCTGTTTTGCGATAGTCAATGTTGGTATATCCAGCTGCATTCAATGTATCGATTGCGTTCTGGTGAACGCCTTCTAGCAATAGAAAACGGATTTTATCTTTAGGTAGAGAAAGATGTTGGCTCATTACGGCTCCGCTACAAAGGCCAAATTTAGTCGCGGTATGATAGCACAGGAATGGGGCGGTTATACATTTCCTTAATGACGCTCACATCAGCTATTCTGGCAAGATATATTGATAATAATGATCATGGTGTTTGATTTAAATCTGCATTTTCAAAGGTATATTATCAAAATTGTCATTTTTCGCGGGAAACACCAAAAAATAGCTTATAATATTGCGCCATGCTTTTAAAGCAGCGTGATCCGGTGCTTTAATAACCATGTTTCGCCTGATTTGTATCCATGTTTTTATGCATAAAAAATGTGCAAATGAACCAGCGAAGTCTCTCTTGTTTAAATCATGCTAGGTCTGCAAACGATGAATGCTCCAGTCGCTTTAACCCCTGAGTTATTGACCCAATTGACTGCAATTGTGGGTGAAAACCGTATTAAAACCGATACGGACAGTCTCCAGAATTGGGGTCGCGATCATACGAAGCACTTTGATCCAAACCCGTCAGTCGTCGTTTTTCCGTCGTCAACTGAGCAAGTTCAAGACATCGTAAAACTGGCGAACCAATTTAATGTTGCAGTGACTCCATCGGGTGGTCGTACCGGTCTTTCTGCAGGTGCAGTCGCAGCCAATGGCGAGATCGTGGTCAGCATGGACAAGATGAACCAGATTCTGGAGTTTTTCCCGGCAGATCGTATGGTGCGCGTACAGGCAGGTGTGGTGACTGAACAGTTACAGAACTATGCTGAAGAGCAGGGCATGTATTACCCAGTTGACTTTGCTTCGGCAGGTTCATCGCAAATTGGCGGTAACATCGGCACCAATGCTGGCGGCATCAAAGTGATTAAATACGGCATGACCCGTAACTGGGTACTTGGCCTGACCGTTGTGACGGGTAAGGGCGATGTATTGCGTCTGAACAAAGGTATGATCAAGAATGCAACCGGTTATGCGCTACAACATTTATTTATTGGTGGTGAAGGCACGCTGGGTCTGGTGACGGAAGCGGAAATCAAGCTTGAACGTCAACCGCAAGACCTGCAAGTGATGGTACTGGGTGTACCTGACTTTGATGCGATCATGCCGTTATTGCATGCCTTCCAGGCGAAAATTGACCTGACTGCATTTGAGTTCTTTGGTGAACTGGCGATGCAGAAAGTCTTGGCCCATGGTCACGTGCAACGTCCATTTGAAACTGAATGCCCATTCTATGTATTGCTTGAGTTTGAAGCGCCGTTTGAGCCGATTATGGACAAGGCGATGGAAATCTTCGAGCATTGCATGGAACAAGGTTGGGTGCTGGACGGCGTAATGAGCCAAAGCCTGGATCAGGTAGAAAGTTTATGGCGTTTACGTGAAGATATTTCTGAATCTATCGCGCCATTTATTCCATACAAAAATGACATTTCCGTTCTGATCACGCACGTTCCTGCATTCATTAAAGAAATTGATGCGATTGTATCGACGAATTACCCAGACTTTGAAATCTGCTGGTTCGGTCATATCGGTGACGGTAACTTGCACTTAAATATCTTAAAACCTGCTGATTTGTCTAAAGATGAATTCTTTGCCAAATGTCAGGTGGTGAACAAGTATGTCTTTGATACCGTGAAAAAATATGACGGTTCAATTTCTGCGGAACATGGTGTGGGCATGACCAAGAAGCCATATCTTGAATATTCGCGTTCTGCGGAAGAAATCGAATATATGAAAGCTCTGAAAAAAGTGTTTGATCCAAATGGCATCATGAATCCGGGTAAACTTTTCGATCTTTAATCGGTCGGAATTGAAAAAAGCGCATCGAAAGGTGCGCTTTTTTATTGCTGTGTAAATACAGTTACAGAGTCTAAATGGTTTTGTAGTAAGAAGCTCGGCATGATGGGTTGGAATAAGAATGATGATAAAGGGTTAAATAATATGTTCCGGATATTGGCAGTCGCAACTCTCGCTTTTGGTATATTGGGTTCAGGCTGTGCAACTGCTCAACAGGTCATTGCAAAGGTACAGTCGTCTTCGGACACGCCTTTGGAACAGGTTTTACAATTAAGAACGGATTTACGCAAGGAACTGGCAACAGTTGAATTGCGCCAGTTCTTTGACAAGATAGAGTCGCCCACGATTGGACAGGTCAAAGTCACTGAAACTGGGTTAATGGATGATTCGGTACGCTCAGTACAGACCATTTATTATTTTAAACGGGAAGATAACAGCTGGATGCTGCAAAATACCGAGAAACTGTATCGTTGTGCACGAGGTTCAAATACCAAGGCTTTCCAGAAAGCAGTCTGTCCATAATAGTGTTTGATCTTTAGACAGATTTTGATTAAAAGCGTATCTAAGGATGCGCTTTTTTGTTTTGGGAAGGGGGAGTTAATGGACTCAAATATATTAGCCGCTACAATTGGCGTAATTGGAGGATGTTTAGCTTCACTCTTATTATTCTATCTAAATAGGTTTTATACCAACTAGGATAAAAGAAAATCAGAAAAAATCCTACGAGAAAAATTATTGTATCGTGAGAAAGATAGTGAACTAGAGGCAGATCAAAATTTTATTTTTTCTTTACCTAATTTGAAAAGAGAAGTGTATTTAAACTGTCATATCAATTGGGATAGCGGAATCACTCTTAATATGATGAAAGGTAATGAAGACTTAATCTGGTTTTTAAGATTCTGTTGGCTAAGCTTAGTAAGATTTTTTCCTCAAGATCATTTTTCAACAGAAGGACATGTTAATTATATTGATCAATTTATCATGGATAGGGCTAACTATCATTCCTCTAGATTAGACTGTAGTGACCAATTAAAAAGTGGGAGTATTTCAAAAATAACGCTAGGATATTCAATAGCAAAAGATATTGATCAACTAATTATAGACTTGGTAGAACAAATTCTTCATTTTGAAAATGTTAGAAAAGAAAAATGGTTTCAAGAGTGGAATTCAGTAGAGTCTATTTGATTTTTATAAATTATTAGAATATAGATGAATAATGTATCCTCCCTTGATTTGTAATGATTATAAGTACTTTTCATTTCACGGCTTTTCAATAATTTTTATGAATTAGATAATTTGGTTTCAAGTCGCTAAAAGCAAAAATAATATTTTGATTAGGTCATTAAAAAAGAGAACGGACTTAAAAACAGGACTCTGCTAAAATTTCTTCTTTCTATTTTAGACAAAGTTCAGTCTGTTAAAACGGGCAGACTGACAATAAAAACTCCCATGCAAAAAATCCAAACCCAAAAACTGACCCGTGCCACACTCATGTTCCCGCTGGCACTGGTCCTATTTGAATTCTCAGTCTATATCTGTAATGACCTGATTCAGCCGGCCATGCTGGCGATTACCCGTGATTTTGGCGTGAGTAGTTCATGGGCACCATCCTCCATGTCCTTTTTCCTGTTGGGCGGGGCATTTGTCGCAGCGATCTTGGGGCCATTGTCCGATCGTCTCGGACGTAAAACGGTACTGCTCGGCGGTGTGGCATTTTTTACCCTCAGTTGTCTGGCCATTTTATTGACACCCAATATCGAAAGTTTCTTATTCCTGCGCTTTTTACAGGGCTTTGGCCTGTCCTTTATTACTGCTGTAGGTTATGCCGCCATTCAGGAAAGCTTTGAAGAACGTGATGCCATCAAAGTCATGGCACTGATGGCCAATGTGTCTTTGCTGGCACCCTTGCTAGGACCAGTGCTGGGTGCCTTTATGATTGATCATATCTCCTGGCATTGGGGCTTTATCGGGATTGCATTTCTTTCATTTCTGAGCTGGTTTGGCCTGAAAGCCAAAATGCCAAACCTGAAAGTCAGTATTCCCAGACAACCGGTCAGCTATATTCTGGATGACTTTAAACAGGTTCTAAAAAATAAACGCTTTGTGATCATGACTGTAGCCTTGCCTTTGGTGAGTCTGCCCTTGATGTTATGGATTGCCTTGTCACCGGTGATTCTGGTCGAGCAATTTGGATTCAGTAGTGTGCAATATGGTCTGGCGCAGTTTCCGGTCTTGGGTGGCCTGATTGCAGGTAATCTGATTTTGCTGAAAATTATCGATAAAATGCCGCTGGGTAAAACCGTATTATTGGGTCTGCCACTGATGCTGTTAGGTGCAGGTTTATTGATGTTGGGCTTATTGATTCCAGAGTATTTTGTCCATTGCCTGATTATCGGTACCACCTGTATCAGTCTCGGTGAGGGTGTAAGTTTTTCGGTACTGTACCGTTTTGCACTGATGTCTTCTGAAGTGTCCAAAGGCACGGTGGCCGCGACGGTTTCTATTATCCTGATGCTCAGCTTTTTTGTAGTGATTGAAGCAGTACGAATGGCATATGAAGCCTATGATATTTGGGCCTATTGTGTTGCCTCTTTGATTCTGATTGCACTGTGGTTTACTTTGCCACGCATGCAACTCAAACAGTTAATGCTGGAAAGACAGGAGCGTGGGGAGTTTTGATTCCTTATTAAGGAAAATTATAAATTATTGAAATCATATGTTCAGTATTGAATTTCCCTCTCCTTTTAGGAGAGGGCTAGGGTGAGGTTAAGTATTTAATAAGTTCCCTCTCTCTAACTCTCTCCCAAAGGGAGAGAGAATTTTCTTTTGACTGATCTAATTATATTAGGATTCTACAATTAAGCTTCAGCGGGCTGTTCCAGCTTCTTCAGTTTCATATCAAACAGGAATGGACCGAAAGGTAGAATCGAAGCGATTAAACCCATCACAAACATGCTGAGAGACCATTTCTGTTTTTCACATACCGCAAATAACACCACCAGAAATAGCACAAACAGTACGCCATGACCCATGCCGACATATTTCACCAGAATCGGATTATCCAGCATGTATTTCACTGGCATCGCGATAAATAACAGCAGCAGGAATGAAATCCCTTCAAGCAAACCGACCAGACGCAAAGTTTTGATGTTCATAATACATATTGATTTAACCGAATTAGTTTTGAGTGTACCGAATATCACCTGAATATTGAATCTTAATAATAAAGATATATTCAATATTTTTAATAAGTTATAACCAAGTGAGGCAGTTGGTTATTTAATCTCGGCACCTAGTAATTCATGACGTAATTTTAGTAATTCCGGTAAGGTTTCCAGCAATAAACTGATCTGTTTCAGTACCAAAAGCAGATGTGCTGACTGGTTTTCCTGGGTACTTAAGCGTTGAATTTCTGCCAGTTTATGATCAATGTCGTAGGTATCTAAAGGCTGTTGTTGCAGCAATACCCCAGTTAAGGTTTGCTGGCACCAGTGCATTAAATCCAGAATTTGTGTATCAGTAACCTGCTCACGGTGACTCCCCAATGCTGCAATATAACTGAGTTGGCTATGACTATAGACCAGATAGCGAAAGGCACTTTTGACCAGTTGCGGATCTGGATTCGGTTCGGTACTCAGACTTGAAATCATGCTGGATAAATCAATCTGTGCATTGTGGGCCAGACGCCGTGCAGTCCGGTAAGCAATACTGTTATCTTTACCGTTTTGATATTGCTCGACCACTGCAGCAAAATAGTCCAGCGTAGCAAGCGATGATTTTTTAATATTGCTGGAAATATTACGAAAATTCCAGTCAGGCCAGATCCAGCTTACTGCCATCCAGGCAATCAGACAGCCCAACAGGGTATCAATAATACGTGGCAAAATGATCGCATAACCGGCACCTTTCAGGTTGAAGATCAGGAGTACCATCAAGGTCGCCATGAGGGTTGCCATGGCATATTTTTTGGAACGCAGATAGAAAAAACCGACACCAAAAATCACTGTCAGCAGCAATTGTCCTTCGACACTTGGCACAAAATACAGAATGGGGACACCCAGCATGACCCCTAATAATGTTCCCAGGGTCCGCAATTTGAGCCGGCTTTTGGTGGCAAAATAACTGATCTGACAGACAAACAGGCTGGTCAGTAAAATCCAGTAGCCATTTTTCGCAAAGGGTAATAATGAAATGGCATAGCCGACTAGAAATACAATGGCAATCCGCACCGCATGCCGAAAGAGTGCCGATTGTGGACTTAAGTGCGGTTTGAGTTTCAGCCAGAGATCTGTGCTATCGCGAATATCATCATCAAACAGACTCAGGTCATCAAAATGCTGCTGATAGCGTGGCTTATACAGCGCCTGTTGATCATGCAGGTGTTGTAACTGCTCATATACACTCAGCAGATTGGCCAGAATAAGCTGTAAATTTTTAACTTCAATATTTTGTGGGTGTTGAGCAATCCAGTCCTGCATCGACTCCTGTAAATGTTTTAATGCCAGTTCATCATCTGTAGACAGGTAAAACTTCTCATTGCGCAGCACACAGTCTGCCAGATGCTGACAGGCAAGGGCTTGCAGACGGATATTTTTCTGAATCCGGAAAATCAGGTCAGTGCGGCTAAAATGCTGTTCGATCTGTTCATAATGCAGATAATTCGCGGTGGCCTGTTCATGAATATCCTGCATCAAAAAATACAGATTCAGCCAGTAAATGGTATTACGATTGGCACGCGAAGCTTTGAGTCGGGTCAATAGCGAATCTTTGCTGCGGTTAAAACTCTGAATGACTAAAGTATTTTTAAGTGACAACTCATAGAGCAGGGTTTCAACATTCGGATGCTGGTCCGGATCAAACAGTTTGGCTTTACTTAGCAGTAAATCCGACATGTGCTGCAAGCTTTGTGCGAGATTTTCCTGAACCTGCAAGGTAGGACGCAGCAGAAAAAACAGAATAGACGTCAGGCCGTACCATAGCGCCCCAATGACAAAATAAAGTGGCTGTTCATACCAGTGCTGATATTCGCCCAGGCCGAACATGGTATAGATTGATAGTAAAATGGTGCCAAATGAAATTGTGGCATAACGTTGGCCTAAGGCACCCATTAGAATAAACAGCGCACTCGACAGTGATAGCCACAGTGCAAACCAGAATTTATGCGGAGCAAGAAATTCCAGAATGCTGCTGACACTAAAAAACAGAATGATGACCAGTAACAGGTTGCGCAAACGCAGGCTTAGCCGGTCATCAAAATCAGTCAGTGCCGTGGCAATTGCCCCTAAAGTTACTGGAACGATCAAGAACTCATAACCCAGAAACTTCAGACCGAAAGTAGTACCTAAAAACACCAGTAGGATCTGCAGGCAATAAGTCATCAGTGCACTGGACTGAAAGGGCAGCAGGACCGGTTTTATAATTTTAACAAGAGTAACAGTCACAGGTTGGGCAGCATTCACAAGGACAGGATCCGGGAAGTAAAAACGCAAAGTTCTGAATGCAATTTAGACGCCAAAATAAAAGAAAAATCCATAAAAAACGAGCATAGTGCCCGTTTTTTCTATTTAGTTATTGGCATAGAAGGTGTTTAGATCACGCCACAGGCAATACGTTCACCGCCGCCGCCCAATGGTAATGGGTTGTCGGAATAGTTATCGCCACCGGCATGAACCATAATCGCACGACCCTGAACATCAGCCAGTTTCAGACGTGGCGCAAGCAGGGTGACACGTGCAGTTCCATCTGTATTGACTTTCAATGCTGGTAAATCACCTAAGTGACCGGTCACTGGCGTACCGTGATGCGGTGCCTGATTTGGATTGTAATGGCTACCTGCAGCCAGTGCTGCGCCCATCTTGCCGTCTTTCATGGCAGGCGCGCATGAACCATTTTCATGAATATGGAAACCGCGTTCACCCGCAGGAAGTTGTTTCAGGTTGGTACGAATAACCAGACCGGCTGGGCTGTCACTGAGTAATACGGTACCAATCTCTTGGCCCACACCTTGAGCAGTTACAGCATTCACAGTTACTGCTCTGACCACTTCATTTGATGGGGAGGTTGATGCACAACCGGTAAAAAGTGCGGCGCTTAACGCGCAAAGTGTCGTAATTTTAAACAATGAAGACATGATTTTGGCATCCTGATCTTTATTCTGTTTTGTGGATTCATTTAAACAGAGCAAGATCAGAAGCTCTATATAGAATCAGTACTTAAATGTTTTGTTTTGTTTAAGTCGATTCTATCTATGCTTTAAGGTGCGTTGGGCGGTGTGTCTTGTGTTTCCGGATCAATCTCATGTGCCATGGTGGCTTTAGGCATCATTAAAGGTTCATTCAGATTACTTTCATGTAACCATTCACGCCAGATTGCAAGCAGCACAGCCAGAATCACCGGGCCAATAAACACCCCGACCAGACCAAAGCTGGCAATACCACCCAAGACTCCAAACATGATCAGCAGGAAAGGAATCTGGGTTGCGCCAGAAATCACCAGTGGACGAATGACGTTATCGGCAGTACTGACAATACAGACGCCCCAGACCATGACCCCAATGGCTTCAATGGTTTGTCCTTGTGAAAACAGCCATAACGCCACCGCACTATAGGCGAGGGGTGGGCCAAAGGGAATCAGGGCAAAAATAAAGGTCACAATGGTTAAAACCATCGGATTCGGCACACCTGCAACAAAATAGCTCAGACCTGCCAATAAGGACTGTGCAATCGCAGTCAAACCGACGCCATATACTACGGCACGTGTAGTCGCAGAAATGGTGGAAAAATAATGATGTACACGTGGACCGACCACCATTTCAAAGGCTTTACGCACCTGATTTAAAATGGTCTGACCATCACGGTAGAAGAAAAACAGCGAAAGTACCGCAAAACATAATTTAAAGATGTTTTTGCTGACTTCATTCAACACCACTTTGCCGTAATTCAGATGACCTTGAATCCAGGTCGATACCGACAGTGCAATACTCTGTGGATCAGTGTTGATTTCATTTAAGGTTCGGGTAATTTCCTTGCCCACAATCGGAAGCCCGCGAATAAAATCAGGGACATTCAGGTGACCGGAAAAAACCTGTCGCTGCAATTCAAAATACAGGTTACGACCTTCGTGCTGCAGCATGAAAATGGCGAAAATAAACGGCAGACCAAAGACCAGTATCACGGCCAAGATCATTACGGTTGCGCTTAGTGTCGGTCGATTGCCGCACAGGCGTAACACCGACTGATACAAGGGCCAAGTCATATAGGCAATAATGGCAGCCCAAACTACAGGAATGATGAAATACTTGAGTATATGAAAACTCAAAAAAATCAGGATAAAGAACAATCCAAATAATAAGACTTTTTGTAATGTAGGCGCGTACTGTTGCACTGAATTTAATGACTCATTTTTTAGGTCGTGTTCAGGCATATTAACTGAAAAAAAAGCGATCGAAAATGATAGCTAGCCAAGTAGCGAGATTATTTTCCCAAAGCTATACCACGATTCAGATGATTGACTCAAAACCACTGACTCGGATCATCAATAATGGCATTCAGTACCGGTTGCCATTGAGCCTGCAGTTCCCGGTAGATTTTCTGAGGCTTATCAAAGACGGACAGGCCTTCCATAGCCAGTCGGCTATAAGGAGCACGTTCCGAAATCCAGGCCACTGGCTGCTGGTCGATCTTGTCAAAAAACTGCTGTATGTCCTGATTGCTGGCTGCATTTGCTTTGGTGCGATTGGCCAAAAGTAAAATTTCAACCTTGCCCTTACGGATGCGTTTGATGTCCTGCAAATGTTTGAGAAAACGGCGGGTCGAATCGATATCAAAAAAAGAAGGCTGGATCGGGATGATAATCGCATGTGCTTCACTGATCAGCTGTTCGGCATGATCATCGGTCAAAGCACCTGGTGCATCAATAATCAGGTATTCGATCTGCTTCGGTGCATCACCAATGGACTTGCTATTGCGCCAGTCCAGACTTTGGATCTGTGCTGCCTGTGCCGGACGATGCTTGAGCCATTGCAAAGTTGATTTCTGGTTGTCGGCATCGGCCAATGCCACCTTATAACCCTTTTGTGCGAGTGCTGACGCCAAACTAATAGCTGTCATGGTCTTACCACAACCGCCTTTCTGATTCGCAACTAAAATTGTTTTCATGACTCAAGGTGATTTTATTCTGTTCCGGCCTAGCATATCATTCTTTTCAAGTATGCAAATGGCCGAAGTCCTCAACTTCAGTCGAATGCGATGCTATAAAAATCAGGCAAATTAGGAAGATTGAATGTCCATATGGATGGCCATGCTGATTGGCACATGTATCGGGGTGGTATTGACCACTATTATTTTAAGTCAGACGCGTAATGGACGGATCAAGGCCGAATATGAGCAATATATTGCCGAGCTGGAACTAGAGCATCAGCAGTCCCTCATTGCCGCGCAAAAACGCAGCGTGAATACCAGCCGTGCCGTTCTCAAAGGAAAAATGGCGGAACAGCTCGCGCCGATCATGCCGGAATTTCAATATCTGCCGAGTGATGCCAAGTTTTTGGGTGATCCGGTGGATTATGTGGTCTTTGATGGTTATACCGATTTTCGTGATGGCGAAGGCGACGCTGAAGATATTGAAGTGGTTTTGATTGACATTAAAAGTGGCGGAGCACGTCTGACCAAAGGCCAGCAAGCCATTGCCCGTGCGGTTCAGGAAGGGCGGGTACGTTTTGAAACCATTCGGATTGATTTTCAGGATTGACCAAAATCCAGTGAAGAATAAAAAATTATGCAAAAATTACTAATCACTGCGCTGCTGTTTATGCTTGGACTCTGGGTCTGGAATGAGTTTTTTCGTGCCATTCCGCATTTGCAAGAAAAAGGCGTACTTAAAAACTTTCAGGTAGAACCCGTTAAGCGTATTTCAGCGACCTATATTGTGCATGATCACCGTTTCGTAAAACCTGATCGTCGGGTACTGCATCAGGCCAGCCCAGTGGTTGGACATTTTAATGATCTGGCCTATCTCAGCAATATTGATGTGATATTGCTGAATCAACCGCTGCCGGCCATGCAGGCAAAATTAGAGTTTGATGAAGCAAAGCGCTGCTATCAGCTCGAAGGACAAACCAATAAAGCGGAGCGTGACTTCGTCAATACACATGTGCAGCATTTTAGTCTGATTGCTGCCACTGAAAAAATTGCCGATCAGATTCGCCGGCTAAAATCGGGGCAGAAAATCACGCTCACAGGTGATCTGGTAACAGTTCATTCAGGCACGACTAGACAAGAATTCCAGGTCGGGACGGGCTCTGAATATCGTGCTCATTGTCAGTTGCTGCAAGTAACCCACGTCCAGCAGCACTAAATACAAGAGAGTAGTGAATTAGCCTTGTGGTTTGCGAAACCGTGCTAACAACATGCGTTGGCCAATCTTCGGAATACCTTCGGCATCTACATAACTTAAAGTTTCTATTTCAAAGCCGGTTTCTAGCAAGGCGGTTTCAATATCCCGATTCAAATGACAGCCATCAGCGACTTTCTTTTGAATGGGGTTGAACAAATGTTGCAGACGCTGAATATTTAAATTTTGTCGATTCAGAACATGTTCGACCACATGTAAAGTCCCACCCGGTTGTAGCACACGATAAATTTCTTGCAGGCTCTGTTCTAGCTCTGCAATACTACAAAGTGTCCAGGTTGAAACCACATGTTGTAGGCTATTCGCTGCAAAAGGCAAAGTTTCTGCGCTGGCCTGAATATGCTCAACCGGAAACGCAGCCTGCTGAATCCGCGTTTCTGCCAGTTTGAAGATCGCCGGATTCGGTTCCAACGCATAGAGCTTGTCAACCGATTGATAAAACGGCAGATTCAGCCCGGTACCAAAACCAATTTCCAGTACTTCACCGGAAATGTCCAAAAGCAGTTCACGACGTAAGTCCATCAGGGATGGCGTTTGCATCACCTGATTCAGCAGATGCGGAAAAATATGTTGTTGATAAAGTTTATACAGCATTTGAGTTATTTTAATTTGATGGAAATACGTTCTAGCTTAACTGAAAAATAAAATGACGGGCATATATCGAGCTGACTAAATACGTGCAGTTTGTTACCAAGTTCAACTGTTTATTCATTAAAAAATCCGTAAGATCAAGGAAGATATCCTTAAAACGTTTGATCAACTTGATTAGGATTAGATTAAAAATTATGCTCAAATACTTTAAACATTATGCTTTGCTGGCCAGCCTGTTGCTGCCTATTTCGGGCTATAGCTCGGTCGACAACAATATTGCCAAAGGCTTGCCTCCCGTCGTTAAAGGCCAGTCAATTTCGGTCTTGCAGCCCTTTAAAGGCGATTTCCGTATTCTGGGTTCCAAGGTTTATAGTTCTGACCCGCAAGCCAAATTCTCTCCGATTGATTATGCCGTCAGTTGGGGGCTGTTTGCTGAACCTGAAATTGCCCGACATATCACGGTCAATCAATATGACCGCTATTTGAACTGGAAAATGGATCGAGTGCCAGTGCCGGTAGAACAAGCCAAGCAGATGGTGTCCAATATGCATATCATTCCTGCCAATCCTGAAATTGCCAAGGCAATTAAAAAGGTAAAACGTGGCGATCTGGTGCGTATGCAAGGGGAGCTGGTTGAAGTGAGGGATAAAGATCTGGTCTGGAAATCGTCTTTAACTCCGACCGATACGGGTGATGGTGCTTGTGAAGTTTTCCGCGTCAGTTCTATTAAGTGGATTGAAAAAGTCGGTAAAAGTTAAAACAGACTTCATGCACGCTTCTAAGTTGCATAAAAAAACCGCTCCTTTGAGCGGTTTTTTTATCTGCTTAGGACTTACTTCGCAGTTAAAGCCTGACCTTCAAAGGCAATTCCATCCCAGCCATTGAGCATAAACTGGCGGATATTCTGATGATCAGTCGCCTCTGGCGTCGCCAGTACAGCAGCATAATGTTCAGCAAACAGGCTTAAGGTCTGTGCTTGATCCAGACCATTTAATTGTGCAAAAGAAAAGACTTTGGCGCTGCCCTGGTTTTCTGTAACCGCATTATTCTGCTGGCCATTTTTAAATGCAGTCGGTGTATGCGTATAACGCGATTCGATATACGCAATTACATCTGCAAATTTTGCTTCGCCTGCTGCCAACTGGGCCAATAAATCCTGTGCCATGCTGTTTTTTTCCTGTACCATTTATGAAAATTCGATGCGATAAATATAGCAATTTTCTTGCGAAGTTCCATGGTATTTCATTGATTTTCGGTTCAAGATAGCAGTGAAATTTATCCATGCTCAATACGAAACTTTGGATAAAATAAACTTGATCAATAAATAGAACAGGAAAAAATATGGGCTGGCTTTGGGTGGCAATGGGTGGGGCAATCGGTGCCAGTTTGCGTTATGCAGCAGGACTTTGGCTATTTAAACCACAAATGCAATTTCCCTGGCCCACCTGGTGGATCAATATTCTGGGCTGTTTATGTGCTGGGATTTTTTTTGCCTGTAGCCAAAAGTATCCAGTACTCCAACAAGAAGCTCGTCTGTTTTTAATGGTGGGGATTCTCGGTGGCTTTACCACATTTTCCAGTTTCAGTCTGGAAAGCTTTTTGTTATTCAAGCAAGGTGCTATGAGCCTAGCGCTGTTATATGCTTTATCCAGCTTAATTGTCGGCATTATTGTTCTGGCGCTGGGCTTTTATTTAACTTCAATCGTATTGGCACAGAGTTAAAATAAGCGCATAAAAAAGTCAGGAAATTGGAGGTCATTTCCTGACATAAACCACGATTTAAATCTTAAGATAATCGAGGGTTTTCGGTTTTAACCACGTTTAAAGCGGCCAAAACGTTTGTTAAAGCTTGCTACACGTCCTTCATTACTGGTCTGACGTTGCTCACCCGTATAGAAAGGATGTGATGCACTCGAAATATCCAGTGTCACATAAGGGTATGTTTTACCTTGATATTCTTTGGTTTGGCTCGAGTTCATCGTGCTGCCAATCACGAAATAGGCATCGGCATTGGTATCATGGAATAACACTTCACGATACTCGGGATGGATATCTGAACGCATATCTAACTTCCTCAAGATTCTTGATTAAATGTTATAATGTAACATTTGATATTTCAAGTAATCTAGGGTTACAGCGTGTAAGCCTATCGTCTCAACTTAACTTCGACTCGGTACCAGTTCTTCAAATACATCACTTAAATCATCATGTACTTTGAGATGAATCAGGTTCCAGTATTGTCCTGAAATTGTCCGGTTCACCATCAAGGTATCAGGAGAGGGCTTAAATACATCCCAATATTTCAACGAAGGTTTTAGTAGCTCCATCCCATCATGATGCGCTGAGTTTTCGGCAAAATCATAGTGAGTGACCAAAGGACGCATGAGCACTTCCAGCCATTGTTCATATAATTCTTTCGGGAATTTTCCAGTCTCAGTCAAGGAATGCAGCGCATCCAGTTGTTGCTCGATCACAGGAATATTCTTCTCGCGTGCAGCATGGATCAGTTCCCTAAAATGTCCGATCACTTCAGTCGATAAGGTTTTAACGCCGCCATAATCATAAACAATCACAGAACCATCTTCACGGAAGGCAAAGTTGCCCGGATGTGGATCACAGTGAAAGCGTTTCAGATAAAAAATTTCTTGGCCAATGGCGCGGAATAGGCGGCGACCTAAAGCATTTCTGGTTTCGAGTGGCCAAGTGCTGGCAGTTTCGATACTTTCACCAAGTTCCTGGCTCAAAGTTAAAATATGCCGCGATGAATACTCATGAAACACTTTTGGAATCACAATTTTATTGTCCAGAGGCTCATGGAAGGCACGGGCGATTTCCAGATTCTGGGCTTCAATTTCATAGTTCAGCTCATTGTCCAGACTGTGCTGAATTTCTTTAAATAATTGATCTTGAAGTTTACGGTCAATCTTTAAGACGCCCATCATGCGCAGTGCCAGACGAACTTGTTTCAGGTCGCTTTCGCAGGCTTCATCCACACCAGGATATTGTACTTTGACCACAACTTGCTGGCCATTCGGTAGGGTGGCTTTATGCACCTGACCAATCGAGGCCGCGGCAAATGGCTGCTCATCAAACTGCTGGAAAAGTTGCTGTAAAGGTTTACCCAATTCTTTTTCCACTTGTGCCTGAATTTCTTTAAACGGCATCGGTGGCGCCTGACGCTGTAACTTGGCAATGGCTTTAGCGACTTCGGGCGGGAAAACATCTTTATATTGAGAGGCGATCTGGCCAACTTTCATGACTGCGCCTTTCATTTCCCCCAAGGTATCCGCAATCTGCACACCAATATCCTGAAATAATTTACTGCGCGCAGTGTTTTTCTGCTCGTCATCGGCAGTTAAATTTTTAATGGAATTGGAGAGGGTTTTACCTGCAATACTTGCGGTCATTCCGGCAAGTTTCATAAAGCGACGACCGGGTGTGCTAGCCGTTTTTGCCATGCGAGATTCCTTGAAACCAACTATGAATGGATGTATTTGATCATAGGTGACAAAGGTTCAATTGCCTAGATTTAATTGTAGAGGTTGTGTTGTGATTTCCTTCAGCTTCTCCATGTTTAATGCATCATCTTTGATTTGTTAAAAGATTTATCTTTATTGCTTGCGTTTAAACTATAAGAATATGCCGGAATCCGTCATCGTTTTAGATAAGACCGAGTACTAATTCTGAATGTTGTTTTATAGCTAAAAGCTTAGAATAAACAGAGTGTAGTAATGAAGAAAATTCAATGAAAGTCTATCGATATTTTACCGGGAAAGATGATGTACATTTTTGTGCGCGGGTGACCCGTGTCTTAAATGAAGGTTATGAGCTATATGGTTCACCCACCATGACTTTTAATGGTACGGATGTAATTGTGGGGCAGGTGGTGATTAAAGATGTAGTGGATGAATCTGAGATTCCACAAGGATTAAAAAATGCGCTGGATCTTTAATCTCAGCGCATTTTCTAGCTTAAATTAATCAAATAAAAGTGTTTAGTTGTTTAGACTTAAGCGTTTATTATTGCCATATAAACGGCCCAATAAAAGTATACAAGCTACGCTGAGGCCTACAATCAGGCCAACCCAGACACCGGCGGCGCCCATGTCGGTAAAGCGGGACAAATACACCCCGACCGGGAAGGCGATGACCCAGTAAGCCAGCATGGTAATCCACATTGGCCCCTTGGTATCCTGCATGCCGCGCAGACAACCTGCCGCACTGATCTGCCAGGCATCCATCAGCTGATAGGCAATGGCAAACAGAATCAGATACACCGCAATTTGGGTCACGATCAGATCTGAGGTGTAGAGTGCTACGATTTCATTGCGGAAAACCCAAAGCAGAATCATGGTCAGGATCGCCAGAATAGTGGCAGTAATCAGGCCGAGATATTGTACTTTACGCATGGCTTGCCAGTTCTGTTCACCATAGTAGGTGCCAACCCGAATGGTCAGGGCAATCGCCAGTGACATGGGAATCATGAACAGTTGTGAAGTGACAGAAATAGCAATCTGATGGGCAGCGACAATGGTCTCACCCAAAGGACTCAGCACAATTGCAGCAGTACTGAAAATACTGACCTCAAAAAAAATTGCCAATCCGATTGGAAAGCCAAGCTGTAAGATGCGCTTCATCCATTCCGGGTTGATTTTTTCCCAATGGGTAAAAGGCTGGGTACGTTGATAGGCCTTATTTTTAAAGATATACAACGCGAGGGTGATGACCATTAGCCACTGTAAAATCGCCGTGGCAAACCCACAGCCTGCACTGCCTAGGGCCGGAACAGGGCCAATACCATACATAAAGATATAGTTCAGCGGAACTAGCAAGACCAGCGCCAATAAACTAATCACGGTCACCGGACGCGGATTTCCAATCGCTTCTGAGTAGCCGCGTAAGGCTGCATACATGGTTACCGCAGGCATACCAAAACCAATGGCATGCAGGAATAAACCGGCTTTAGGCTGTAAGCTTTCCGGTACACCCAAGAGTGGCAAAGTGGCGGGCAGGAGTTGCAAAATCAGGCCGGCAATTACTCCAAGGATCAAGGCGACCCAAAGTGATTGACGTGCAATGGTGGCAATTTTTTCAGGTGTGCGTGCGCCGTTAGCTTCGGCAACCAAAGGCGTCGTGGCAATCATAATGCCACTAAACAGCAGCATCACCGGAATCCAGAGTCCTACTCCGACGGCAATCGCGGCAAGATCGGTAGCAGACAGGTGACCGGCCATAATGGTATCAATCAGGCCCAGACCAGCCTGAGAAAATTGGGTCACCAGAATAGGCAGCATCAGATGAAAAAGTTTTTTTAATTCAAAACCAAAGGTTGTGACTGGTGAAACATTCGACACAAAAATTACTCATCGTGATCATGTGCTTAAATAGAAGGTTTAGCGTTGTAAAGTGAGAAGCACACCAATAAAAATTACCACGCCGCCTAAAAGACGTTGCCAATTAATCGGCATTTTTTCATTACCCAATAATCCCAGATGATCGACCAGCATCGACATCATCATCTGACCAAAAATAATGAGACCGCTAAGAACCAGAAAGCCAAGTTTGGGCGCTGCATAAATGCTCATACTAATCGCATATACACCCACTATTCCCCCGAGCCATAAATACCAGGGAACACTCATCAGTTCCTGTAGACCGGGTTTGGGATTGGACTGAAAAAGTACGATTACGGCGAGCACTATTGTACCAATCAAAAAGGAAAAAAATGCAGCTTGAATAGGAGAATATAAATATTCTTTTAGTTGTGTATTAATTGCGGTCTGGAGTGTCAATAAAACACCGATTGCAAAAACCAAAGGAAGTAAAATAATAAGTTGAGAAGATATTTTCATAATTTTAACTGACTAATTCTATTTAAATTTTTAGGCATATCACACGATCAAATTTAATTTTAGCAGTGTTGCCGCCGAGTCATGTTAAAATTCGGCTATATCTTGTAATCGTTTTTGAGTAGTTCTTTGGCTGAATTGAATCCTGCTGCTGTCCCTTTGTCCTTATATATTCATATGCCTTGGTGTGTGCGCAAATGTCCTTATTGTGACTTCAATTCGCATGCGGTTCCGGATGGTCAATTATCACTGGAATTGGAACAGGAATATTTACGAGCACTGGTGGAAGACTTTAAAACTCAGGTCGATTTTGCCCAAGGCCGGCAGATTCACAGTGTCTTTATTGGTGGGGGGACGCCGTCACTGATTTCTGCCCCAGGCTATCAATGGTTATTTGATCAGCTCAAAGCCGTTATTCCCTTTGCCGAAGGCTGTGAGATTACGCTGGAAGCCAATCCCGGCACAGTCGAACATGATCCGTTTGCCGGTTATTTACAGGCCGGAATTAACCGTCTGTCGATTGGGGTGCAGAGTTTTAATACCGAGCATCTCAAGCGTTTGGGACGGATTCACAGCAATGAAGATGCGATTTCTGCCATTGGGTTAGCACGTGAAGCCGGCTTTCAGCGCATTAATGTCGACTTGATGCATGGTTTGCCTGAACAGACCTTGGATCAGGCTTTGCATGATTTAAAATTGGCCGTGGAACAGGGTGCTACACATATTTCCTGGTATCAGCTAACGATTGAGCCAAATACGGTATTTTTCCGGACTCAACCGATTTTGCCTGTCGATGAAGTATTGGAAGATATTCAGGAGCAGGGTGAGCTCTACTTAAAAGCGCAGGGTTTTATCAACTATGAAGTTTCGGCTTGGCGTAAAGAACTGCCTTCAGCACATAATCTGAATTACTGGCAGTTTGGTGATTATCTGGCAATTGGTGCCGGAGCACATGGTAAAGTCACTCAGCCGGATGGTGTATATCGGTTCCAGAAAACCCGTTTACCTAAGGACTACTTAGCCAAAGTACCTGCCGAACATGTGCAGTTTAAACGCATTGAAGATACTGACTTACCTTTTGAATTTATGATGAATGCGTTACGTTTAAATCAGGGTGTGGAAGCCAAACTCTATGCTGAACGTACCGGTTTGAGTCTAGATACTTTAGATGAGTTACTGAGTTCTTTACGTGATAGAAAATTAATGGTCGATGATCAAGATCGGCTTTCATGTACCGAGCAGGGGCATATCTTTTTAAATTCGGTGCTGGAAGAATTTCTTTAATTATTTAATTTCTCCATTATTCTAAAAGAAACCCTAATAGATTCTAAAAGAAACCCTAATAGGATTTTATTGGGGGTTTTTTATTGCCTTCAATAAAATGCCTAAAGTCTGATTGATGCTTTCTTAGAGAGAAGTTTTCTGAGAATATTCAAAGATTAAATTAAATGAATATTATAATTTCTAAAGGGTGGACAGGTGGATACATTATGGGCTTTTCAGCAGCTGGATTTAACTGATACCCGATTCTTTATTTTTGATAGCAAAAGTGATCATCTGGTTTATGAAGATCGGGACTTTCAAGAATATCATTGGGATCAAAGTAAATATAATCGGGTTAGAGAAGGAGATTTCTTTTTATATCGACGACCGCAAAAAGCTTCTGAAATTAAAAATCAATTCTATCTTTATGGTGCAGGCCGTATAGCCAAGATTATTGCACCTACTGCCATTCCTCAAAATCATCAAAAACGCCGAACCAAACCGGTCTTTGCGAAAGTGATCGATGGTATACGTTTTATAGATCCTATTCTGCAGTCCGATTTGGAAGATTTTCAATGGACTTTTAAACCACGCGGAAATACTTGGGAATATTTTTTTCAACAATATGGCATGAATGAGATCACGGCAGATGATTTTTGGCGATTACTTAAATTAGCAGGAATAGGCGAAAAACAGGATGCTTTGTTAGATACGCATTTACGTCAAGAAATCCTCGATTATAGTGTTGAAGATCAATATGCCAATGTAAAAGTTCGCGGTTCGCCACACCAGGAATTTGCTTTACAAGTTAAACTTAATTATCAATATCAATGTGCGATCTCTGGTATTAAGACCAAAGCCTTTTTAGTGGCTTCTCATATCGTACCTTGGTCTGAAAATCAGGTACATAGAAGAAATCCGCGTAATGGAATTTGTTTATCTTCTTTATTGGATCAAGCTTTCGATCAGGGATTTATCACGCTAGATAAAGGGCTTAAAGTGTGTCTTGCGAATCAAGCCAAGCAAGATGCGAGTTTATACGCCTATTTAAAACTTTGGTGGTGTTTCAAAAAGTATGCTGAAAAAAACAATATGGCTTTTGATAAAATAGAGGTATGAAAATAACGCTACAAATCAAATGTCCTACCTGTCTAAGTAACAATATAAAGAGAAATGGCATCAAAGTAGATGGGAAACAAAACCATCAATGCAAAGATTGCAAACGTCAGTTTATTGGTGATCATGCATTAAGCTATCAAGGATGTAACTCAGGTATTACCGGCAAGATATTACATTTAATGGTCAGAGGAAGCGGTGTAAGAGATATTGCTGAAGTCGAGCGTATCAGCATTGGCAAGGTATTACGAACCTTAAGTGAATCGATCTATCAGATTCAGCCTAAACAAAGCCACTACGAATGTCTTGAAGTCGATGAACTTTGGACTTTTGTAGGGAATAAGAAAAATAAACAATGGCTTATTTATGCCTACCATCGAGAATCTGGAGAAGTTGTTGCTTATGTTTGGGGTAAGCGGGATTTAGCAACGGTTCAACGTCTTAAAGCTAGACTTAAAAAGCTTGGGGTTCAATATGCTGGAATTGCGAGTGATCACTGGGATAGTTTTATCACAGCATTTCAATGTTGCAAGCAAGTGATCGGTAAGTTTTTTACCGTCGGTATTGAAGGTAACAACTGTAGAATTCGTCATCGAATCAGGCGTGGATTTAGGAGAAGTTGCAACTTTTCTAAAAAGCTCGAAAATCATTTTAAAGCCTTTGATTTGACTTTCTTTTACCTTAATAACGGATTTGTTTAACGCCAGCATACTTTTTGAAACACCACCAAAACTTTATCACGGTAAACGAATCGACGTACCAAAACGTTTTGCCCCTGATCCGGTATTTTTAGCCTGGCATAGAGCACACCGGTTTTTAGAACAACCCAATGATCTTTAAAAGCGAGCGGTATGAGAGAAATGATAGGCACAAAAAAAGCACTCTAAGAGTGCTTTTTTCAATATCTTGCTTCTAAATTATAGAGCAACGATATTTACAGCTGTCGGGCCTTTTTGACCTTGAGCTACGCTGAAAGAAACCTTTTGGCCTTCAACTAAAGTTTTGAAACCTGAACCAGTGATTTCGCTGAAATGAGCAAAAACGTCTGGACCTGATTCTTGTTGAATGAAACCGAAACCTTTAGTTTCGTTGAACCATTTTACTGTACCGTTAACTGTATTAGACATAATATAACCTATTGAATCGTATGAATTTATAGCCAAAATTTCAGATGACTAACTGTAACTTTGAAAAATAAAAAGGATGGAGCTTTTTGATCTGTAATACGAAGGTTTATGACTAAAACTGCGATACTTAAAAGAAGACTAACCAAAACAAGAATTTTTCTAGTTGGGATTATCATACCGCTTATTTTGAGATATACAAGCGTTTTATTTGGCTAATTTATTAGGATGTTGAAAAATATAAAATTAAATTTGTATATTTTCTATCCAGAAAGGTTTTTTAAGTTGAAGAAGGGCATCTACATCAATAAAAAGAGCGCCGAAGCGCCCTTTTCAAGTCAATTTACAGCTTAGTAATCGAAGCTAAAGTGTTCTGGCGCGAGTGCCGTAATGGTTTTAGACGGATTCACCATCGCTTCTGCATGACCTTGGGTACGTGGCAGGATACGTTCAAAGTAGAAATCAGCAGTTTTGATTTTTGCTTTATAGAACTCTGGTACTTCCGCACCATCGCCAGAAGCCAGTTTGGCTGAAGCGACTGCGGCTTGTTGTGCCCAGAAGTACGCCATCATCACATAACCGGAGAACATCAGGAAATCGACTGATGCAGAAGAAACGATGTCGCGGTCCTTACGTGCAGCCAGCATGATACGCACAGTTAGTGCATTCCACTGTGCACAGAGCTTGGTCAAATCCCAGGCAAAGCGGCGCATGTATTTATTGCGTGCATGCTGACCGCAGAATTTCAGGATTTCAGCAGTGTAATCACGAATCACTTTGCCTTTCGAGGTCAACAGCACTTTACGACCAATCAGATCCAGTGCCTGAACGCCTGTTGTGCCTTCATACAAGGTAGAAATACGTGAGTCACGTACGATCTGTTCCATGCCCCATTCTTTGATATAGCCGTGTCCACCGAAGACTTGCATACCGTGATTTGATGCCTCATAACCCATTTCGGTCAGGAAGCCTTTCAGGATTGGAGTATAGAACCCAAGATGGTCATCATGCTGTTCAAATGCTGCAGTATCGCCACGCAGCAAAGCATCATTCATGTTGTCGGCAATTTTTGCTGCATGATAAATCATGGCACGGCCACCTTCAGCAATGGCTTTTTGCGTCAATAGCATACGGCGGACATCAGCATGGTGAATGATCGCATCCGCTACTTTTTCCGGATCTTTTTTGCCAGACAGGGCGCGCATTGACATACGCTCTTTGGCATACGGTAAAGCACCCTGGAATGACAATTCAGCATGACAAATACCCTGAATCGCAGTACCAATACGCGCCGTGTTCATAAAGGTGAACATAGCGTGCAAGCCTTTATTCGGTTCGCCAATCAGGTAGCCAGTCGCATTGTCAAAATTCAGTACAGCCGTTGCTGAAGCGCGAATCCCCATTTTGTGTTCAATCGAACCGCAGTTCACTGGATTACGCTCGCCGATCCCGCCATCTGCAGCAGCAATAAATTTCGGTACGATAAACAAAGAAATCCCTTTGGTACCTTGCGGCGCATCTGGAAGGCGTGCCAGTACGATATGTACGATATTTTCAGTCAGGTCGTGCTCACCTGCGGAAATAAAGATTTTGGTGCCTGAAATGGCATAGCTGCCATCTTCTTTCGGCTCTGCTTTGGTCTTAACTTGACCCAAGTCAGTACCACATTGCGGCTCAGTCAGACACATGGTGCCCGCCCAAGTTCCTGCAACTAAGTGAGGCAGATACGTGTTTTTCTGCTCATCGGTACCATATTGCATGATAGTGTTGATACAACCCACACTTAAACCCGGATACATCTGGAATGACCAGTTTGCAGTCCCCATCATTTCCGATTTGATCAGGTTTAAAGACATTGGCAGGTTTTGGCCACCAAATTCTTCAGGATAAGACAGACCTTGCCAGCCACCTTGTACGAACTGGTCGTAAGCTTCTTTAAAGCCTTTCGGTGTTTTTACTTCGCCATTTTCAAAATGACAGCCTTCTTCATCACCGCTTTGATTCAACGGCGACAGTACATTTTCACAGAAATCTGCAGCGCCTTCTAAGATCATATCTACCGTGTCGGCATCGGCATATTCACCATTCGACAAATTCTGGTAGTGCGCAGGGTAGTCAAGCACTTCATTCATAAGGAAGCGAATGTCGTGTAAAGGGGCTTTATATGCTGGCATGCGTTTAATCCTGATTGAAATTAGTTTTGGATTATCTGTATCGATTCTTTGATTATTCACATTCGGGATAAAAAAACATTGATGAATTCAGTGAATAAAAATGTCAGAAAAGCTAATCGATTTTTAAGGCTAATGAATGAAATCATCGAATTTCATCATTAGGTGTTTACATTACAGGAAGATTAAAAACTTGTTATATCAATGGAATTTAGTGAGTTAAAAGGTGATTTGTCCAGTATATTTTTGTATGAATTGTGCTCGGATTCAGGTGGCAAAATAACTCATTTTAAAATGTCATTAAAACCAATCCATGGTTTTTCAGCTTATAAAAAGTAGTAGGAGGGAAGTAAAGGGTTGCAGTTGCAACCCGAACTGAACTCATTAGAGAGATAGGGGTTTTAAAGAAACTCTTTTAAATCCGGTTTGATACCATTCCAGATGTAAAAAGATTCAATTGCTTGACCGACCAGCATGCCAAAACCTTCAGATGTCGGTACACCGCGTGCCTTGGCTTGATCCAGAAAGGAAGAAGGTTTGCCATAGGCCATTTCATAGGCCCGTTTAAACTGTAGCGTTTCCGGTAAAACCAGGGCATCACCGCTGAGACTGGCAGAAGTGGCATTAATCATCAAATCAAATTCACCGGATAAAGTGTCTAGTGAAATCGCCTGTAATTCGACTTGCGGTACGGCATTCTGAAGATCAGCGACCAGTTGTTCCGCCCGTGCCAAGGTACGATTGGCGATCACGATTTTTTTCGCACCTGCCTGGGCTAGGGGATAGATTACACCACGCGTGGCACCGCCTGCACCAATAATTAAAATATCTGTATTTTCCAGTGGCCAATCTAGTGCTCGAATTGCTTCAACCAGTCCCTGACCATCGGTATTGTCGCCATGCAGCACACCATTTTCCATCCATAGCGTATTCACGGCTTTGGCAATTTTGGCTCGTTCACTCAGTACCTGACAGTGGGCAAAAGCCTGTTCTTTAAAGGGTACGGTGACATTCATGCCACTACCGCCATTGCTAAAGAACTCCTGAATGTTGGCTTCAAAGCCATCTAGTGGTGCCAGACATTTAGTGTAATTCAGGTCGATCCCGGTTTTGGCTGCAAAGGCGTGGTGCAATTCTGGAGAACGTGATTGTTCAATCGGGTTACCAATCACGGCAAATTTTTTGCTCATTTCACAATGTCCATGTGCGGAAATGGCCATCAATATACGTGAAAAAGCGCAGGGACTAAAGCCTGCGTGATTTTGAATTGCTGCTAAGTTATTAGGATTTTAGGAACTACAAATATCCATAATATGTTCCGCAAACATCAGCGCCATACTGAGAACAACCCCAAACCCAGTCAGGATACTCACCAGAATAGCGGCGCCATCCAGAATCAGGTTGTGACTCAAAATTGCGGTACTCATCGCACTGATGGCGAGAGCCAGAAAAAGCCAAAAGGCCAACACAGGTAGATTTAATTGAAGATTATGCATTGTTATTCTCACTAGACATCAAATGGAATATGATCGATGTAGCGATAGGGTGCCGCGATCAAATCAGGTATTTCTATGCAGCAGTATAGAGGATATATCTATTAAAACAGCCCTCTATTTGAGGGCCGTTTGTATCATTTCATTGCGTTGGATTTTAATTCTGTTAACCAGTTATGTGGTTTCAGGTAGTAATCTGTTAAATGTTTTTCCGGTGAGCCCTCATCCCATTCAGGGCGATATGACCATCCGGTAAGCGGGGGCAGGCTGACCAGAATCGATTCAATCCGGCCACCAGTCTGCAAGCCAAACAGGGTGCCGCGGTCATAAACCAGATTGTATTCCACGTAACGGCCGCGACGGTATAACTGGAATTCGCGTTGTGCTTCGGTATAAGGCTTATCCTGATTACGCTGGAAAATCGGCAGAATGGCTTCCAGATACCCATTGCCTACAGCCTGCATATACTGGAAACAGGTTTCAAAATCCCATTGATTCAGGTCGTCAAAAAACAAGCCGCCAACGCCACGCTGTTCATCACGATGTTTCAGATAAAAATAATCATCACACCATTGTTTATGTTCAGGATAAACCTCTTCGCCGAATGGCGCACATAGATCATGCGCCGTTTGATGCCAAGACAGTACATCTTCATCATTCGGATAAAACGGAGTCAGGTCAAAACCGCCACCAAACCACCAGATCGGATCCTGGCCTTCTTTTTCTGCGACAAATAAACGCACGTTGGCATGCGAAGTCGGTACATTCGGGTTTTTGGGATGAATCACCAGTGATACACCCATCGCTTGCGCTTTGGCACCAGCAATATTGGGATGGCGTTCAGTCGCAGAAGCAGGCAGTTTTGAAATGTTGATGTGGGAGAACATCACCCCGCCTTTTTCAATCACCGTACCATTTTGCAAAACACGTGAACGGCCGCCACCACCTTCCGGACGCTCCCAGTCATCGATGATAAATTCAGCCGTACCGCCGCCAGCACGTTCCTGCTGTTCTAGTGCCGCACAAATCCGTGCCTGCAAGTCGAGGAGAAATTCACGAACGTGTTGAATATCCGTAGATGTAGGATGCTGCATCAGAGCCTCGTAAGGAAATAAAAAAACTAACGACATCAAAGCATAAAATCAGTCAAAGATTAAGGTCTATTTGGTGATGCACTGCATCGATGTGGGCTTTGAGTTTCATGATTCATTGGTAAAATGTGGCATTAAATCCGACCAAAGGGCTAGGTTGAATTCTTTTTTCAAGCTCAGCACAATAACTCGCAAGCGCTCATTGGCTTGAGCATTTTTCGATGGTAAAGGTGGGTATCATGTCGGTACAGGTCAATTCCCTGATTCAAAAATATAATGTTCCCGGGCCACGCTATACCAGTTATCCCACTGTTCCGTATTGGGAAGAGCAGAATTTCTCGCTGGAACAATGGAAGCAAACGTTAAAAAAGTCTTTTGCGGAATCCAATCAAAACGAAGGCATTAGTCTGTATATCCATTTACCATTTTGCGAAAGCCTGTGTACCTTCTGCGGGTGTCATAAGCGTGTAACCAAACGCCATGAAGTTGAACAGCCTTATATTCAGGCTGTGCTGAAAGAATGGGATTTATATTGCGAGCTATTAGAAGAAAAGCCCATGATTAAAGAGATTCATTTGGGCGGGGGAACACCGACATTTTTTTCAATGGCGCATCTGGCTCAATTGCTTCAAGGCATTCTGGACAAAGCAGACATCGCACCTGTACATGAATTCAGTTTTGAAGGCCATCCTAATAATACTACGCGTGAGCATTTGCAAGGATTGTATGATCTTGGCTTTCGTCGGGTCAGTTATGGGGTGCAAGATTATAATGAAACCGTGCAAAAGGCGATTCACCGGATTCAGCCCTATGAAAATGTTAAACAGGTGACCGAATGGGCGCGAGAAATTGGCTATGAGTCGATTTCTCATGATCTGGTCTTTGGTCTGCCATTTCAGAGTCTGGATGATGTTTTAAATACTATTGAACAAACCAATTCGCTCTTGCCGAACCGTCTGGCTTTATATAGCTATGCACATGTGCCCTGGATTAAAGGTAATGGTCAGCGCGGTTTTAAAGATGCCGATGTGCCCAAAGATGCGATCAAACGGGAATGCTATGAAGCGGGTAAAAAGAAACTTCTGGCACATGGCTATCATGAAATCGGTATGGATCATTTTGCCTTAGAAAAAGATGCGATGTACCAGTCCTTTCAAGCGGGAACATTGCACCGCAACTTTATGGGATATACCGCCTCTAAAACCCAGGTGATGATTGGACTCGGGATTTCTTCAATCAGCGATAGCTGGTACAGCTTTGCCCAGAATGTGAAAACCATTGAAGAATATTATGAATGCCTGACGCGCAATGAAATTCCGGTATTTAAAGGACATGTCTTAAATCAGGAAGATCTGATCATTCGGCAACATATTCTAAATTTGATGTGCAGCTTTAGCACCTCATGGGAAAATTCCGAGCTACGTTTTCCTCAAATTGATGAGGTTTTGGAACAGCTTGAGGAAATGGCACAGGATGGTTTAATTCAATTTTCAGACTCGTCAGTCACGATTCTGGAGAAAGGGAAACCATTTGTACGAAATATTTGTATGGCTTTTGATTTACGTTTAAAGCGACGGATGCCGGAGAACCGGATCTTCTCGATGACGATTTAATTTTTTAATACGCCCTTTCGGTGCTGTGCTCCTCATCCTTTAGCAAAGGAGGGAGACAGACATTTATAAAGGAAGGGGGCATCTATTTAACTAGATGTTAGGCCTCCCTTTATTAAAGGGAGGTTGGAGGGATTAAGTTAAAATAAGGTAGGACAGGGTTTTAAAAATATTAAAAATCATCTTTTTTATAGAGATGTGCCATGCGTTCGTGCTTGGTCTTGAGATATTGTTCATTAAAAGGGTTTAAACCCACAGTCAAAGGCACACGATCGATCACGTTAATTCCCTGGGCTTTTAAAGCCTCAATTTTAGAAGGGTTATTGGTCACCAGGCGTACTGCTTTCACCTGTAAATGATCCAGCATGATGCTACACATATCATACTGGCGTGCATCTGCGGGCAGGTTCAGCATTAAATTGGCATCTACGGTGTCATGTCCCTGATCTTGCAGAGCATAAGCGCGAATTTTATTGGTCAGGCCAATGCCACGACCTTCCTGACGCAAATACAGAATGACTCCGCGGCCCAATTCATTGATCAGTTTTAAAGTCGCTTGCAATTGCGGGCCACAGTCGCATTTGAGCGAAGCAAAGGCATCACCGGTTAAACATTCAGAATGCACACGCACCACTACAGGCTCATCTGATATTTCTTCAAGTCCTTTGGAAAGTGCGACATGTTCTTCGCCAGTCTCAGGGTCTTGAAATACAGTAATTTTAAATTCACCGTGAGCGGTAGGTAATCTTGACGTTGCGACAAATTCGATTGGCACAGCTGAACCCGTTAAATCCTGAAATTGGCTAAAGTATAGCGTAATGATTGAACATTGGTAGAATTGCAAAGTCGAAATTCTGCAATAGATTTTCTTTTTTGTAGAAAGCGAACGATAATAGTTGATAAATAGTAAGATTATTCAGGATAATCGTAGGCTGCAATTTTTTCACCCCGACGAGATCATTGTTTAATATTGCATCGCTAGAAGCGTAGCTGAATTGAAGCTGCTACAATTCAGCTATATGATCGGGTACTCCCCATTGACCTAGCTTTAGATTTGCCAGGCTTTAGAAGGCTTTGCCATAATATGCTGTATACAGAAATCCCAACTCAACGCCCTGTAACACCGTTGCTTGATGCGATCAATCATCCTGAGCAACTGCGTGCACTCGAGCAAAGCCAGCTAGAACAAGTGGCGGATGAGTTACGTCAATTCATTTTGTATGCTGCCGGGCAAAGTGGCGGACATTTTGGTGCCAATCTCGGTGTGATTGAACTCACCGTGGCTTTACATTATTGCTTTAATACACCGCATGACCGCCTGATCTGGGATGTAGGTCATCAGGCCTATCCGCATAAAGTGTTGACTGGTCGTCGTGAACAGCTCACCACGATTCGTGCCAAAGATGGTCTGGCTGCGTTTCCGGCTCGTGAAGAATCTGAATTTGATACCTTTGGGGTAGGGCATTCTTCGACGGCGATTTCTGCTGGCCTAGGTATGGCGCTGGCACGTCGTTATCAGAACAAGCCGTGTGAAGTGGTATCGATTATTGGCGATGGCGCCATGACGGCAGGTATGGCTTTTGAAGCTTTGAATGATGCCGTGGCACACAGTGCTGATCTGATGGTGGTGCTGAACGACAATGATATGTCGATTTCTTGCAGTACCGGTGGTTTTGCCAAACATCTGGCTGCCATTTGGGAGCGCGGTGAGTTCGTTAATGTTACCGAGCAGGGTGAGGCATATGTACAGCCACATCCAGAATGGTTGTATAACTCGCGTTTGCACAGTGCAGCAACCGATGCTGCAGATAACTTATTCCAAGCCATCGGCTTTGACTATTTTGGCCCGTACGATGGTCATGATGTCAAACAGCTGGTGCATGTCTTTAATGCGCTGAAAAAGCGTAAAGGCCCACGCCTGATTCATGTCTATACTAAAAAAGGCAAAGGCTTTGCTCCGGCAGAATCCGATCAAATCAAATATCACGCGATTAGCAAAATCAATGCTGTTGCCGCCAGCAATACTGCACCGAAATATTCGGATGTATTTGGGCAATGGCTTTGCGATGAAGCGGCACAAGATGCCCGTTTGCTCGCAATCACACCTGCCATGTGCGAAGGCTCAGGCATGGTGAAATTTGCCAAAGAATATCCAGAACGTTTCTTTGATGTCGCGATTGCCGAACAGCATGCAGTTACCTTGGCTGCCGGTATGGCTTGTGAAGGCTTGAAGCCAGTGGTTGCAATTTATTCGACTTTCCTGCAACGTGGTTATGATCAACTGGTACATGACGTGGCTTTGCAGAATCTGGATGTTACTTTCGGTATTGATCGTGCCGGTCTGGTCGGTGAAGATGGCCCGACGCATGCCGGTGCTTATGACTATGCCTATATGCGTACTATCCCGAATATCGTGATCATGGCGCCGAAAGACGAAAATGAATGCCGTCAAATGCTGCATACTGCGTATTTATATCCAGGACCGGCAGCGGTACGTTATCCACGTGGCAATGGACTGGGCGTTGAGATTCAGCAAAAGATGGTTGAGATTCCAATCGGTCAGGCAGAAATCGTGGCCAGCTTTAATGGGCAGTATGATGAATATATTTCTGTACTGGCATTTGGTAGCCGGGTACAGGCTGCAGTCGACGCTGCTGAAGCATTTGCCGTGAAACATGAGATTGGCGTGCGTGTGGTTAACATGCGTTTTGTCAAACCACTGGATACTCAAATGCTCGATGATCTCGCTTTAAGCACCAGTCTGTTTGTCACGGTAGAAGAACATGCGGTGATGGGCGGTGCGGGTAGTGCCGTGAATGAATATCTGGCAGAAGCACAGATTGTCAAACCGATACTGAATTTGGGTCTGGATGATACATTTATGGCACAAGCGACTCATGCACAGATGTTACAGCAGGCGGGGCTGGATGCGCAAGGTATTGAAAAATCAATCAATCAGGCTTGGTCCAACCTAGGGCAAAGCGTCTTGTCATAATATCTTAAAAATTTTAGACACATTTTTCCCAAAAAAGCCCTGATATTTGCTAAGATATCGGGGCTTTTATGCATTATTCTTTATCAGTGTCTTCAAATTTGTAGTGGGTGTTCAATGGAACCTATGGTGGTGATGGCTGCGCGTGCGGCTCAGTTAGTTGGTCAAGAGCTTTTAAAAGCGCATCAGAATCGTCATAAACTCGATCTACAAGTCGAAGAAAAAGGAATTGATGGTCCGGTAACGCGTGTAGATCGTTATTTGGAACAGTTGACCATCGATACCCTACGTAAAAGCTATAAAAATCACAGTTTCCTTGGTGAAGAGTTTGGCTATCAGGAAGGGAAAGGTCATGACGCCGATTGGTGTTGGGTGATCGATCCGCTAGATGGTACTTTAAACTTCATTAACGGTTTCCCGCATTTCTGTATCTCTATCGCAGTTCAGCACAAAGGCATTACTCAACACGGGGTGATTTATGACCCGGTGAAAGATGAGCTATTCTCTGCCAGTCGTGGTCGTGGTGCCATGATGAACCAGCGCCGTATTCGTGTGAATGTTAAAGACAGCCTGGAAAATACCTTTATGGCTGTTGGTCACGCTTATCGTGCCAAGCGTAATGGCGAAGTTGTGTCTTATGCCAAGAACCATTTTCAAACCCTGTTAAACGTAACTGAAGCTGGCGCGCAATATCGTCGTTCAGGTTCTGCAGCATTGGATTTAGCCTATGTTGCTGCAGGTCGTTTCGATGGTTATTTCGAACTTGGTTTAAAGCCTTGGGATATCGCAGCTGGCGAATTGATCGTGAAAGAAGCAGGCGGTACTGTAGTTGATGCACGTGGTGGTAGCGACTCTATGGAAAATGGTCAAGTTTTGGCTTGTTCAATGAAAATGCTTAAGCCTTTAATGCAAGCAGTTGTTCCTGCTTGGGGCGAAGCAGCAAAATAATCGGGTTTAGATGAATCAGATCTAATATTGAGAAAAGGCGTCCTTCGGGATGCCTTTTTTATGCATGGAAATTTAAGTCGCGAGAGACTGATGCAAGATTGTTTGTCTATGCTTGAATACTGGAAATATCAGGTGAATTGGCGAAAAGTAACTTTTTATACCGACTGTTACATTTTTTATTGTATTTTAAGTATTAGAAATATATAGATAAATTATGAAAGAGGAAAATTAGTTTTAAAACTTAATGACATTGTGGAATATTCTGCTATAATTCCGCCACGCACTTAATTTCTGTTCTTTACCTGAACACTATCTTCTAATCATTGTATGCGCGTGCTGTCCATAGAGAGGACATATCCTTCGCGCCCCAATCGCTTAAGCGATTCCTTCAGGTTTGCGGCCGTAATCATGCGTGCGTTATATCCACATCGTCGTTACTCGGATCGCTGCTGAATCCTAATATTTTCAGCATTATTTGCTGTGCCGCTTTTTGCCGATGTCCATAATTGTTATTTATTAAATGGAGCACCCACTTCAGGGTGAATACTCTCTATGAGCAAAACTTTTGCTGATTTTTCCCTCGACGAATCTCTAACCCAGGCTCTCGACGCTTTAGGCTTTACTACTCCTACTCCTGTACAAGAACAAGCGATTCCAGCTGCGCTTGAAGGCAAAGACCTTCTTGTGTCAAGCCAAACAGGTTCTGGTAAAACTGCTGCATTCTTACTGCCTACGTTAAATGCGTTGGCAAACCAAGATACATTAGTACCGTTTAAAGACCGTATGAAAGCGGTTACTCAACCAAATATTTTGGTGATTTCACCAACGCGTGAATTGGCACAACAGGTATGTCAAGACGCGATTGCATTTGTACGTCACATGAAAGGCGTGCGTATTGCGGCAATCATGGGCGGTATGCCTTTTGGTAAGCAAATTCAACAGTTAAAAGGCGCGCAAGTTGTTGTTGCAACTCCAGGTCGTTTACTTGACTTGGTGAATCGTCGTCAAATCAAATTGGATAAAGTTGACGCATTAATCGTCGATGAAGCTGACCGTATGCTTGACCTGGGTTTCTCTGAAGACTTAGAAGCAATTGGTGAGTTGGCTGCAAACCGCAAACAAACTCTTATGTTCTCTGCGACTTTTGCACCACGTATCATTACACTTGCAGAACGCATGATGAATGATCCAATGCGTATTTCGATCGAAACTGGTCACTCTACAAATACTGATATTACTCAGACTTTGCATTGGACTGACGGTTTCGAGCACAAGAAAAAACTTCTTACTCACTGGTTGAGCGAAGAAGACGTTGATCAAGCAGTTGTATTTGCGTCAACTCAAGAAGACACAGATATGTTGGCTGAAGAACTTGCTGAAGCAGGTCTATCAGTTGTAGCGCTTCACGGTGCTATGCCACAAACTGTTCGTAACCGTCGTTTACGCAGCATCCGTGAAGGTCGTGCGAAGATCTTGGTTGCAACTGACGTTGCAGCGCGTGGTCTTGACGTACCAACTATTTCACACGTAATTAACTTCGGTCTTCCAATGAAGAATGAAGACTATGTACACCGTATCGGTCGTACAGGTCGTGCGGGTCGTACTGGTAAAGCCATTACTTTGGCGACTTACCGTGAACGCGGTAAAATCCGTGCTTTAGAAGACTTCCTTGATGCGCGTCTAAACGTATCTGAAATTGAAGGTCTTGAGCCATCTCCACCTCCTGCACGTGGTAGCCGTGATGGCGCTGGTCGCGGTCGTGGCCGTGATGGCGGTCGTCGTGATGGCGGTCGTGGTGGTTTCGGTGGTGGTCGTCGTTTTGAAGGCGAAAGCAACTTCAAACGTCGTGAAGGCGGTGATGATCGTCCACGTCGTAGCTTCGATGACAAACCTCGTGGCGAACGTCCAGCATTTGGCGAAGATCGTCCACGTCGTGACTTTGGTGATCGTCCAGCTCCACGTCGTGAAGGCGGTTTCGGTGATCGTCCACAACGTTCGTTTGATGACCGTCCAAAGCGTGACTTCGGTGATCGTCCAGCTCCACGTCGTGAAGGTGGTTATGGTGATCGTCCACAACGTTCGTTTGATGACCGTCCAAAGCGTGACTTCGGTGATCGTCCAGCTCCACGTCGTGAAGG
>NZ_JARDAL010000011.1:0-4429 GCF_048957595.1 Acinetobacter sp. AS5
TGGTTTTGGTGACCGTCCTCGCTCTAATGATGACAACCGTGGCAACCGTGTAGATTACAAACCAGCTCGTGAAGGTGGTTATGGTGATCGTCCAAAACGTGATTTTGGTGATCGTCCAGCTCCACGTCGTGAAGGTGGTTTTGGTGATCGTCCACAACGTTCGTTTGATGATCGTCCAAAGCGTGACTTCGGTGATCGTCCAGTACGTCGCAACTTTGATGACAAGCCACGTGGTGAACGTTCGTTCGGTGGTGAAGATCGTCCACGTCGTAAATTTAACGACTAATTCAGTCGCTAGATGAAGATAAAAAACCGGTAGAAATACCGGTTTTTTTTATGCATTGAGTTTTTTGCTTTTTAACGTAAAATGTCTACTAAATCATGTTTTGTCAGGGTTATGATAATTATTAATATGAAAAGCTTAACTCTTCGATCTCAATTGATAGAGGTGTATATGCCATATATCGCATTGACTTTGATTTTATGTAATATTATCTATTATTTATACAGTCTTTTTAATTAATCAATGTACCTGGCTCAAGCTTAAGTGCATATTTTTATTACAAAAAATACGAAATAATCCATTGTTGTCATTTTTTATGATATTAAACCACCTTTTTCAACTGCTAACATTTTGAACTTCGTTCCTTTATAGTATGCATGCTGAAAAAATGCAGGAATAAACTCAGCTATGAAAAATCAAACAGCGCGAGATACTCAATCTCTGATTGAAGTCAAGAATCTGAGCTTCAAGCGGGGTGAGCGCGTGATTTATGACGACGTGAGTTTGAATATTCGTCGTGGGCAGATTACCGCCATTATGGGGCCATCCGGTACCGGTAAAACTACCTTATTAAGACTAATTGGTGGGCAGCTGGTTCCTGAGCACGGTCAGGTTTTATTGGACGGCAAGGATATTGCCACGATGTCACGTTCCGAACTTTTTTCAGCACGTGCACGGATGGGTATGTTGTTTCAGAGCGGTGCTTTGTTTACCGATATGAGCGTGTATGAAAATGTCGCATTTCCGATTCGAGCACATACCAAATTGCCAGAACATCTGATTAAGGAAATAGTGGCATTGAAACTGGAATCAGTCGGTTTACGTGGTGCAGAACAGATGATGCCGTCTGAACTATCCGGTGGTATGAACCGACGCGTAGCTTTGGCCCGGGCGATTGCGCTGGATCCTGAGCTGATCATGTACGATGAACCGTTTGCCGGACAGGATCCGATTGTGATGGGCGTTTTGACTCGTCTGATCCGTTCATTACGTGAAGCACTAGACTTGACCACGATTATTGTCTCGCATGATGTTGCAGAAACTTTATCGATTGCGGACTACATTTATGTGGTGGCAGAAGGCAAAATTCAGGGCGAGGGCACACCAGCAGAGCTGAAAGCGCATCCGTCTGCTTTTGTACAGCAATTCCTGACCGGTTCGGTAGAAGGTCCGGTGGATTATCAGTTTAGTCATCAAGCTTATTTAAGTGATGAGGTTCGTTCATGAATGCAATTGCCGCATTAGGTAGACGCGTTATTGAACGTGTACAGGGGATTGGGGTCGCGACCCTGATGCTGTTGCAGATTTTATTTTCCATGCCGACCTGGCTTGGCGTAAAGCTGTTTATTTATCAGATGTATCGGGTTGGGGTATTGTCCCTGCTGATTATTGTGGTTTCTGGCCTGTTTATTGGTGCCGTGCTTGGTTTGCAGATGTTTAGCATCTTGTCGACCTTTGGTAGTGAGTCGATGCTAGGAACAGCGGTCGCGTTGACCTTGCTGCGTGAACTGGCACCTGTGGTCGCTGCTTTGCTATTTGCAGGACGTGCCGGTTCAGCCTTGACTGCGGAAATTGGCCTGATGAAAGCTACTGAACAATTGTCCAGTATGGAAATGATCGGTGTCGATCCATTGAAGCGGGTGATTTCGCCGCGTCTTTGGGCAGGGATTTTTAGCTTGCCAATGCTTTCCGTCATCTTTGCCGCAGTTGGCATTATGGGCGGTAAAATGGTCGGGGTAGATTTCCTGGGTGCCGATGAAGGCGCTTATTGGAGCGGCATGGAAAGCAGCGTGCAATTCTATAAAGATGTCTTGAATGGCACCATTATTAAAAGTTTTGTATTCGCATTAATTTGTACCTGGATTGCGGTGTATCAAGGCTATGCTTGTGTCCCGACATCGGAAGGTATTGCAACTTCTACAACGCGTACAGTCGTGTATTCTTCGCTGTGCGTTTTAGGCTTTGACTTTGTGTTGACTGCGGTCATGTTCGGAGGTGTTTAATGAAATCACGTACTAGTGAGCTGGCCGTTGGTGTTTTTGTTATTTTGTTTGCGATTGCCTTATTTTTCCTGGCGATGCGTGTCAGTGGTCTGGTCGGACACAATATTTCCGACAGCTATAAAATGACAGCGACTTTTGAAAATGTAAATGGGATCAAGCCGCGTGCTAAAGTGGCATTGAGTGGTGTGAAAGTGGGGCAGGTGGATGACATTACCCTGGATCCAGTGACGCGTCTGGCGACCGTGCATATGACCCTGGATGGCTCCTTGACCTCGTTTAATACTGAACAGTTAAAGCAAGTTCAGCAGGAAGCACTGGAAGAGTTACGTTATAGTTCGGACTATACTGCGGCTGCACCTGCGCAACAAAAAGACATGGAAAAACAACTGTTAGATAACATGAAATCCATCACCAATATTGATGAAGATGCTTATATTATGGTAGCGACCAATGGGTTGTTGGGTGAAAAATACCTGAAAATTATTCCAGGTGGTGGTCTGAACTATTTGAAACGCGGTGATCAGATTGCCAATACCCAAGGCACCATGGAAATTGAAGATTTAGTGACGAAGTTCATTACTGGCGGTGCCGGTAAATCGTCGGATAGTCAAGAAACTGCCCCAGAACAGGCGACAGTTTCAGAATCGACTGATGCAGAACCTGTATTTGTTGAATAATAGATTGAGGAGATTTCAGTGAAGACTTTAGTAAAACAAACGCTTGCAGCAAGCATTCTTTCAACAATGATTGCTGGTACAGTGTTTGCTGCACCGTCTGAAGCACCACCTGTTTTTATTAAAAAAGTGGCAGATGGTTTGATTGAGCGCCTCAAAGCTGATAACGCAAAATTGCAGAACAATCCAGCGCTGGTAAAAGCGATTGTCCGCCAGAATCTGGATCCATACATTGATTCACAGTCTTTCACGCGTATTGTGATGGGGACTTATGCGACGAACCAGTATAGTACTGCTGCACAGCGCGCGCAGTTTGAAAAGAATTTCCGTGAAACGCTCATTGAAAATTATGGTTCTGCATTTTCCAAGTTCAGCAATCAGACCTATAGCGTGCGTCCATACAAGGCCAGCAATAGCAAAAACCCTGTTGTAACCATCGACTTTAATAATAAGGGCGAGAAAATTCCCGTGGCGTTCCAGCTGGTGGACAAAGGTTCACAATGGAAAATCCGCAACATCAACGTATCGGGTATCGATCTAGGTTTGCAATTCCGTAACCAGTTTGCTGCGACAGTAAAACGTAATGGCGGTAATATAGATAAAGCTATTGCTAACTTCAAACCGGATGCAGAAGCTGCAATCGACAAGAACAAGAAATAATCAGATAGGTGAGCCGTGATTGTATTCAAGGATCAGGAATTGCAGGTTTCAGGCAAAATTGACTATGCCAATGCGCAGGACTATTACCTAAATGGTCTGCGTGTGGTTCAATCCCAGACCAAATTTCCGCTTGTGGTCAACTTGGCTGGGCTTGAAAGTGGCAGTACTTTGGCTTTGGCGGTATTGGTGCGCTGGTTGCGCCAAACTCCTCAAGCGCAAGGACTACAGTTTAAAGCTGTTCCTGCTAAAATGATGAATATCATTCAGGCCTGTCATTTACAGGATGATTTACAGATCATTCAGTAAATAAAAAAGCACCGAAAGGTGCTTTTTTATTTATTGTTGATACATTTTAAAAGTAAAGTCCTTCCTTTATCAAAAGGACGTTAGGAAGGATTAAAATATGACCTCACCCTAACCCTCTCCTAAAAGGAGAGGGAACTTCCTCTCTAACTTTATGGATAGAAATGATGATTTTTAAAAACTACTATCTCAATAAATATTGGAAGTCCTCTCTCCCTATGGGTAAGCGTCCGCTGAATCCCATACCAATTTTAATTCGATTTAGGTTTCCAGCAGTGTGGCAGCAATTCTTCAATTTGGGTCACTTTGTGTGTCGGCAGCCTTTTCAGCACATCACTTAAATAGGCATACGGATCCAAGCCATTCAGCTTTGCTGACTGGATTAACGTCATGATGTTTGCCGCTCGCTGACCACTGCGCAGCGAACCTGCAAACAGCCAGTTCTTGCGCCCCAACGCCCAGGGACGCATCTGATTCTCGACCCAATTATTGCAAATAGGTAGATT